>JACRKM010000021.1 GCA_016219765.1 Candidatus Woesearchaeota archaeon | reverse complement strand
TGGAATAGCGATCCACGGCCGTCACAGGAACATTACTGCATGGGAACAGTTAATTTCTGGGATATCGCAAACTACCGTAAACTTCAGGAATCTCCTGGGCATCATCCTGCTGCTTTCCGAACGCACTGTATCCCACATCATGAAAATATGCTCTTAGGCAAATGCTGCCAGGGCGAGAAAATCTTTTTGGCTGATGAGCAGGACATCTCGATCGTCATCTGTAATATCCTTTCGCTTGTAAAACAATTTGAAGCAAAAGAAAAATCCGTCAGCATCAGAAACCTGGATTATTTTTCCAAGCTCTCACGCGTACGAACTCGCGGGCATCTTATCGATATCGTGAAACCTTTCGATGCTGTTCCGCCAGTATACCGAAGCCCGTCTCCCACATTACAGCCTGCACGCGATCGGCTTGAAGAACTTGTTTCTCATGTGAAGCCGACCGTTAGGTTCAACCCAATCTAATCTGTTTTTCTTCAGCACAGTCTGCCTTGCTTGTTTTGTATTTGTTTAGCTCTTATGCTCACAGCGCCGCTCACGACGCATAAGGGAGTGCCTCCCTTATCAACCCACATCAAGGCAGGCATGAAGCCTGCCGAATCACGATGATGAGTTTTCCGCCAGCTCGCAGGTCGGTGGCGGCGCTGTGAGAGTGATTAGCTAAACAAATGCCTTTTTTTATGATGCGCGCTTGAATTCGAGCCGCCCTTTTCCGCTGTTTTTGATAGCATCGACTCCTGCCTCCACCTTTTTGAGAGAGTCCTGCAACTGCAGCAGATAATCTTCCTTAATTACTTCCCTGTTGAAAATCGCGTACCCTGAAAAGCTCAGACGCGCAAGCTCCATGTCAACCTCGTTTTTGCGAAAGAAACTTTTATCTTCAACAGGCACTGCGTGACGGACGATGATTTCGTTCTCTTCCAGCTTCACCGTCTGCTTTTCTGTCTTGATGAAGTGAACATCGGCAACAAGTTTAAGTGCTTCTTTCCTGAACTCTTCAAGGTATTTCTGGATAACAGCCGCATCCTCTGTTTTTGAATGCATGAATGCAAAAAAGAACTCGTCGCCAAGAATGTAAACCACCATTGACTTAAAAATATCCGGCTTGCCGTCCACAAACTCGCCTTTTTCCAAATATCCCATAAAATACTTGTTTGCCACTTCAAACACTTTATTGATCATCCGCGAGTACACCTTGTCGCTATCCGTGGGAAAAAAGTACTTGTTGAACGCGTTGAAGCCGTCCATCTCTAAAAATGCCACTGACAACAGCAGCCGCTCGCCAACGGGCACTACCGTAAACCGGTCCTCGTTCATGAACGCGAAGCCACGCAAAAATTTCTCAACAGGGGTATCACAAATGAGTGGAAACTTCGGTTTCGCAAAGCCCGCGGTTCGCCATTCGTCTAACTTATGCTGATAGCGATCTTTGCCGAACGCCAAATAGAATTGTCTTCTCTGGAACTGGTATGATTCTTGTGATACCTCAAGGTTTGATATAGGAAGATTTAAATGACCCTTGGCGTCGAGCGCCTTAGTGAACGCATAGATCTTCACAACCATCGCTTCGGTCTCCTTGCGCGAACGATACTGATCGTCGACAAAGGCCTTAATCTCTTCTGCCTGCTTCTTCTGTTCACTAGTGAGGAACGGATAGAATAGCGCGATAGAAGAATTATACCACAACTTCAGGTCATCAATCTTCACGACGGCATCTGAAGGTCCGGTCTTTATCGCGGCGGGGTTGAAGAAGCGATATATCTTCTCCTTCTTGAAATCCTCAAGCAGGATTTCCTGCAAAGCGAGCCAGAAGCGGTAATTAACGATATTGCTGTAAAAAACGTCAAGGTCTTTGCCGCCGCTGAACAATGCCGCGGCCGCTTTCGTCAGGTATAAAGAATTCCTGACATCCCTCATAACGCGCTTCATGTCACTGTAATCAACAGTCTTTGTTGGTCTCAACTGCTGCAGCCTCGCACACTCGTCCTGAAACTTCTGCGCTGCATCAAAATTTCTCTTGCGCAGCGCGTCCTGGATCTTTCCGCGTAAGCCTTTGAGATACTTCTCGACCGCGTACGCCTCTTCGAACAACTCAAATCGATTCTCGAAACTCAGATCAAAATCTCCAAATTCCTTTATCGTGAACAGGATAAGCCGCGATTCCAATTTTGCAGGATCTAAACCCTTTGAGCGCAAGAAGGAGACGACGATTTCTTTGTCGATCTCGTTCATCAGACCGCTTATGGTGTTTGTGTCAAAAACGAACAGCAACTTGCTGCCCAGATCTTTGAAGAAGATGAAACGTTCTTTTCGAAGACGCGAAACAATATCTGCCTTGAGTTTATTGGTATCCTCATATCCGAACTTCTTGTTTAGGTACGTGAAGTCAAGCGAAATGAGAAAAATGAGCACCTTCCTTTTATTCACATACTTGTATAATTCATCAACAACAACCTCTTTTGACTCTTCCATACCAACAATGTGCCTTTTCAATTAATAAATATTTTGTATTTGTTTAGTTCTTGATGATCGCAGCGCCGCTCACGACGCTCGTCACCTTTCGTTGTGATTTGCGTGGTGCAGTCATGCTTTTTGTGAATAATC
>JACRKM010000135.1 GCA_016219765.1 Candidatus Woesearchaeota archaeon | reverse complement strand
TGCTGGGGCTTGGTCTTGGGTTCACCAAGGGGATGTTCGCTAAATTCTCTTCAAAGCTGGAGGTTCCGCCTCCGAACATTCCTGCGACTCCTGAAGAGCCGATCGTGATTCCGCAGGAGACGATCGAGGTGCTGAAGAACAAGGAGTTTGATTTTACTGTAAACTACTATAACGATTTTGATGATACTGAATTAAAGCCTGTTCTGAACTGTCCGAATACTGCCGCGTTCGCGCCTTTTATTAATGATCCTGCCACTGGTGTACAAACTTCAGCACAGCGCGTTCAGCCAGGAAGTTACAAGCCATTTAAGTTCATTATGCCGAAGCTTCAAGTAACTGGAAAAGCGATCTGCACAATTCAATTTGATGCGTCTTCGGGCGGGACCATTGTGCCTGTTACAAAACAGATCATCATCGTTTCCAAATAATTTTATTTCCAAATGATTTTTGTTCGTTTTCGTTTGGCATCAAAAGGTGATATTTCATGACAACAAAAATGAAAAAGAGGCTCACGCAGGACCAGGAGTTTCAGATAATGAAGCTTGTTCTCGACAAGTTTCTCTGGTTAGGGATGGTTGTGATCGGTTATGGTGTCTACCAGGGAGTTGTGCTCGAAGAATGGGGTACAGGCTTTGCATGGGGCATTGCGGGTGCTATCATTCTGCTACTTTTCATGGTGCTCATCGTGCGTGAGTATGAGATAATTAGATGAGCAAAGAATAAACACGCCCGTTCTTTTTTTGTCTTTTCTTTCGCCGCTAATTTTCCCAGTGATTGTTCATGACACGCTACAAACACTCGTTCTGCAGAACTTCACGGATTAAATTGAGAAAACTTTCAAAGAACAGGCGAGGCATCGAACTCTCAATCAATTTTATCGTAATG
This sequence comes from Candidatus Woesearchaeota archaeon, assembly GCA_016219765.1. Lineage (GTDB taxonomy): Archaea > Nanobdellota > Nanobdellia > Woesearchaeales > UBA11576 > JACQX01. The sequence goes on along the minus strand of JACRKM010000135.1, from coordinate 6,712 downwards.
CTGATCATGGCGGTTGCGATGTTCATCGGCGGCCTTGTCTTTGCTGCCAAGTTCTTCAGGCAGGCTGAAACAGTGCGTGGAACGCTAAGCTCACAAACAGAAAAGCAGCTGGAGAAACTGCTTGATTCCGGAAGCCCGGTCGTAATTCCCGTCAATAGTAAAGAGGTCTTCCGCAGTAAGTATGATTCATTCGCTCTTGGAATTCTTGCGAGGGAGAATGGAAAATACTCTGTGGATATTACTATGAATAATGCCTTCAAGAAAGACAAGTCATCAATCGCGACGAAAGAGCTGGCCATGGAATGGCTGCAATACAGTAAAGATGAAATGGCGCTCAAGAAGAATGAAAAAGGCAAGATGGTTATTCTTGTCGACGTACCAAGCAATGCTGAGCGCGGGACGTACATCTATAAAGTAAATGTAAAGCTCGTGGCTGATGATCCTGCAAAGAGCATGGATCAGTATGATGCTCCGCTGCAGATGATCGTCAAAGTCCCCTGATATTTCCGCATAATTTCAGTGTAAAGAGATGCTTACTGACTGTGGTGTAATAATGGCATTTCCTATTCGTCGCTCAGTGTTCGCAGAGTACATTAAGAAGCATATTCCAAATGCCCGGCTGCTCTCAATCAGTCTGTTGGGCTCTGGGTGGCATGGGAGAGGTTACAGGATAGAGATCGAGGTGAAGACAAAGTCATTGACAAAAAAGCAGACGCTCGTGCTGCGCGAAGAAAAACCATTCTGGTTCTCTCATGATTATGCTGCTGACCGTGCAAAATCATTCCTGTTGCAGCACCACTCAGCACAGAGCTTGCCTAATCATGCGAAATCATTTGATGTGCTCTCGAAAAAGAACACCACTCTTGTTTCTATCGGTTCGTGTCGCGAATTCTATCAGCTTGTGGAAGGCCTGACAGGCAGGGCGTATGTCTACGATCTTGATGAAATAAAAAAGCGAGGCCATCTGACTGAGCAGGATCGCCAGCGGGCGTTGCTTCTCTCTGATTATCTTGTGTACCTGCACAAGCATCGCTATCGTGGTTCGCAAAAGCTTGCGCGGTCGCTTCACTTGCGTCATACGCGGGACGCGATTGGCGATGGCGAGATGTTGATGGGAGTTCTAGATACGTATCCTGACAAGGTGTCGTGGATCAACAAGAAGGCGCTTTCAGAGATTGTTGTGCATGCACTGCGCCGCAGAGAAGAGATCAAGGACAAACACCACCGTCTCTGCAGGATTCATGGAGATTTTCATCCGGCAAATATATTTTTCGAGAAAGATGATTCGTTCAAGGTCACGGATGCGAGCAGGGAGGTGTGGGGCGAGCCTGCTGACGATCTGACCGCGCTTGGCATCAACTATATCTGGCATGCGCTCCAGCACAGTAAACAATTCAGTGGTCCTTTCGCGCAATTGTTTTATCTTTTTTGGAACAATTATTTTCGCAAGATGCGTGATGAAGAAATGCGGGAGATGGTTGGATTGTTTTTTGCATTCCGTGCAGTTGTGGTCGCGCATCCGGTGTTCTATCCTCGGCAGGCCGATGGTGTTCGCCGCGCGTTGATTTCCTTCGCTCTTAAGGTGCTTGATGAGCGCAGTTTTGATGAACTGAAGATAAAAAAGTATCTGCATTCGTGACTTATAACTAAATTGAGCATGAGCTTTCTGTTTGTGCTTTGTTGTTCCAAATGCGTGTTTTCGGGTGTTGCCGGGCAAACCTTTAAATAATGAATTAGTCATATCAATACCAAGTGTACGTATCTGATACAAACCAAATCGTTGTAGGAATCGACCATCATAAGATGAATGCATCGTTTCGTTCCTCACAGCAATTCTTTTATACGCGCGATTATTCTGTGCATTGTCATGAAAGGAGGTTGATGCGTGCATGACTTTTGTTATCTGGCTCACCGGCCTTCCTGGTTCAGGGAAGAGCGCAATTTCTCGCGAGCTTCTTGAACTTCTGCGAGAGCAAGGAGTAAAGTGTGAGTATTTGAAGCTTGACAAATTCCGTAAGACAATTGTCAGAAAGCCGCACTATGATGTTGAGGAGCGTGATTTTGTGTATTCTATTCTGATCGAGGACGCTACCGAGCTGGCAAAGAAGAACAAGAACGTCTTGATCGACGCAACCGGTTACAAGAAGGAGTGGCGGGACCGGCTGCGTAAGAACGTGCAAAACTTCGTGGAAGTATTCATTAAGTGTCCTCTTAAGGTATGTATCCGTCGTGAAGCGCAGCGCCCTTCAAGCTTTATCATGCACGGGATTTACAAGAAAGCGCTTGCGCGCAAGAAGAAAAAGAAGCAGTATCCCGGGCTTGGCGAAGTGGTGGGTATCGATGTCCCTTATGAGGAGAACGCCCGTGCAGAGATAGTTCTGGAATCGAATAGGCTGTCGGCAAAGCAAGCCGCCGTTGTAATACTGCATTACCTGAGTACGCGTGGGCATGTCTGAACCGCGCCTGCAAAGCCAAGAAAGGGTGCGCTGTTACACTAAGGTTACATCAAGATATCTCAATCGTCGTCTTGATGTCATCGCTTCTGGACTCGAAAGCGCGTTCATACTGCTGCAGTGGAACTCTGTGCGTGAACATCGCGTTCACAACATCTGGCCAGCGATCCATGAACTTCTTTAAACTTCTGACTCCATTATAATGATCAATGATGTTGGCGTTCACCGACCCGAACACCACTTTATTTCCCAGCACGGCATTCAAGTTAACCTTGTCGGAAGGAACAGAGACTTCTTTATTACCGCAAGTAATGCTTGTCAGGCACACTACACCATTATTCCCTGCAGCATCGATAGCTTGAAATGCCATCGACGAATCCCCTGATGCCTCGACGACAAAATCAAGGCTGCCTATTTGCTTCACAATATTTTCGAACGAAGTGCACGATGTGCTGACATAAGCTGCGCCAATCGACTCTGCAAGCCGCGACTTCAAATTCCCGGGCGCACTGCGTGCAGCAACGTATACGTCCATGCCTTCGTTTATGAGCAGCATCGCCTGAAGAATGCCAATGGGCCCGGCGCCAATCACCATTGCAGTCTTCGGCCGCCACACCAGGCGCTGCTGAATCGTGCGTGCCTGCCGAAGAACTTTCTCAACAACACTCAACGGCTCAAGAAGAACACTAACGCCGCCCAGGTCTGCAGGAATCTGAATCAGGTAACGTGATTCGTCTTTAAAGTACTCTGCCATGCATCCATGAAGCTCCTTAATGCCCGATTCAGAAAAATTCCCTGAAGAACACATATCGTTAGCGCCTGCCGAGCAATTTGCGCAGCCATCACATGGTCGTCGTACTGCCCGAACAACATACTGGCCTTTCTCAAAACCGTGAACGCTTCGCCCTACCGACTCTACAATCCCGCTAGACTCGTGTCCCAGCACGAGATAGTCAACACCGCGAGGCGCCGATCCATAGAGGCCCTCATGAATCTCACGATCAGTGCCGCAGACACCTGCACGCACACTGCGAACAAGCACCTCACTATCACCGATGTCTGGAACAGGCACATCGCGAAGATGGGCGCTATACTTCTTCCTGGGAGTGACCGCGAGCGCTTTCATATATCATACGCACGGGGCGCTGTTATTAAATATTTCTCATTTGCTTTGCCAACAATAGGTTAGCAGAACAAAAAAGCAACATTTTTAATACAGAACTGTTTTCCAGAGCCTTATTGGGGGAATTCCGTGCCGTACTTTTCACAATCGAACAAAAGATCGCAAGATGCAAGATTTGGTTCTTATCAAGGAAATTATCAAGGAAATCCGGGTGCGCCGCGCAGAGGCCAAGGTTTTCGAGGCCGGCCGCGCATGGAGAAACCAAGGCAGTCTTCTGTATTTAATCAGTCCCGTATCATGTTCGCGATCCATGATGGAAAGCTCAACTTTGCTCCTCCCAAAGCCACGTATTCTCACGCGAAGTGGTTTCGGGATCAAGGCTGGGTGAAAGGCCCTAATGATATGTTTATAGAAACAACAGTCCGCGGATTCGTCGATGCAGATGGTGTCTACTTCTACGTCGGCTTTGACTTTCGCGTCGATGAAACTGCAGAGAAGCTGTTCTTTCCTCACCTTGGAGAACTGAAGTTGAAACTAAGATTGCCTGACGAGTTTCCTGTGTATGGTGGCATGATCCGTACGGAGCAGCCGGGAAAGTTTGAGACGCGCAAGCAGTATGGATTTCTTGCAGATGTCATAAAGAAGCATCAAGTGCAGTAGCGGCGCCTGATCTTTTCTTGGTTTCTTATCTGAAAACGCCGTGGGAGCGGCGGGTTTTCAAATCACGAAGGAGTTTTTGTATTTTTTCAGTTATAAAAGTCATAAAATTTAAAAGAGAGCAATAACCACGCCAAAAACGGAATGACTAAGATACAACTAAAGCCTGAAGATATTCGCTTCGAGAAACTGACAGGAGAAAATAGTCATAAAATAGCGACTTTTTCATCATCAGTATCTAAAGAGCTTGATGCTTTTTTAAAAGAAAAAGCTTTACGTGAGCATTCCATTAATTTTTCGAAAACGTATCTTTTTTTTCACGGCGATGTTCTGGCTGGATATGTTACATTACTGACGGATAAACAATCACTGAAGATAGAAAAAGGAAACCCTTTTTTAGTTCAGTTTAAGGATAAAACAGAAGAACCATATATGTCTGTTCCAGCCCTTAAAATTGGTAGAATGTGCGTAAGCGATAATTATAACAGCCAATTAGAGACGTCCGAATATCATGGGTTAGGCAGACTAATGTTTGCTTCAGTACTGAATAACGCAAGCGAATTGAAGAATACTGTGGGGTGTAGGGTCATTACGACGCATGCCAAAAAGAACACTGGCGCGTATAAATGGTATTTAAAAATGGGTTTTTGCTTTTCTCATAATGATGAGAAAACAAAAGATTTGCTCGCCAAAGAAGACGTTGAGGCAATACCTATGTTTTATGATATTAACAGAACCGTCGGGAATGACCCCAAAGCTTATAAATAGAAAAGACTGAAATACTAGAAAATGTTATATATAATATAATAAAAATTTTATATACAATATAACAATAAAACAAGTAAGAAAAAATGGCTAAAGCTATCGAACAAACTCCAGAGTTAGAGGGGAAAGATGCAACAAGATTTTTAGAGATAATCTCCAAGGTAGATAGGGCTATCCTAGAAAAGCATGAGAAAGAAGTAAAAGAACTAGTTAAAAAATTACCCGAACATCTTAGATTAAAATAAAAATCTTCACGTTTTCTTGTAGTGAAAAATTTATTACATCAAATTTGTTGGCTCGAAACTGAAATAAGTTCAAAATAAACAGAGCTACAAACGACTTATCCAACAACCGCTAAACCAGATGCAAATATTTCTGACTCTGTTGAAAACGCTACGATAAAAATTGATGTTTCTTGTAAACAACAAAGATGGTCAATTGTTTCAAGAGATTGCAATAGTGTAACCAAGTTCTGTAAATATGGTAAAGATAGAGATTATTTCAAAAAATCAACTAAATCTGAGCAGATCTCGATTGGATTTAATCCTGTCAGTTTCGTTTTTGGTTACGAAGTTCCGAAAACCTGCGTCCGCAGAGTAAATCTGAAGTCCGACTATATAAAGAGCGAAGCGATACGTAAAGTCAAAGAATTAAGGGGCAATTCTATTTTGCATAAGATGTGTGGTCGGGAGTTGCTTGTTTATCTCTAATATTTTTGAGTCTCCATTTTGGTATGACTCCTTTATCTGCATCATCATGATGATTTCCACATAGAAGAACTAAATTGGTAATGTTATTATTTGAAGGATTTTCATCTATGTGGTGAATTTTTAAATTTCCTTTCTTCCCGCATTCCTGACATTTTCCACCCGCAACATAATAAACTTTATTCTTTAATGCGGGGGATGTTGGAACTCTTGTTTTCTTGCCTTTTCTTTCTCCTTTTTTCATATTTTTGAGAACATCAAGTCCAATTTTACTGATTCCTGCAAGTAATTTCTTAATAACAGAAAGGGTTTTTTCTCTGAATTCTAAATTCTTGATGCAAAAATATATCATAATTCCAATACCAATAACGATTAAACCACTGAAGATGTACAAATAAACTTGATATTCTGGCGGTACTATCAGAATCTTAACAATGTAGCCGAGAAATATGATTGCAATTAATCCTACAATTAAAGGAATGAATTGAATTTTATCTCCTGAATCTACCATTATCCATTATTTTGATTGAATTCTTTTTAAATTTTCTGTTTATGGTGAGCGTAGCGAACTGAGGGTCTAAAGCCCTGGCTTCAATCATGCTCGCGCAAGCAAACTATTTAAACCAGCCTGCCCCATATTTTCTTGCATGGATGTCGTAATCGATCGATTAAAAGAGGACCCAAGAGATGCTTCTGTTGAGTTTGTGGAATGCAAAGGGCACGGTCACCCGGATACGATCTGTGATCTCGTATGTGAAAATGCAGGAAATGCACTTGCTGCATACTACAGAAAAAGATTTGGCAGAGTTCTGCATTACAATATCGATAAGGCGCTTCTTGTTGCAGGCACTGCAATTCCGAAATGGCGGGGCGGGAAGGTTGTTAAGCCTGCAAAGCTTATTATTGCAGGACGGGCAACAGCAAAAGTTGGAACAAGTCCGATTCCTGTTAAAAGAATCGTCCAAGAGAGCGCAAGAAAGACTTTAAGCCGTTTCAAGCGCGCGAGA
>JACRKM010000133.1 GCA_016219765.1 Candidatus Woesearchaeota archaeon | reverse complement strand
TCTGCTTCAGTTCTTTCCCTATCAAGGCCTCTCACCTGTCTTTCGACGGAATCGTAAAGTTTGGAGATCTTCTGCTGGATATTTTGGGTCTCGTCAAATGCTCGTTTTGTGATCAAGTGCTGCATCGTTGAGTCCAGAATATGATAGACCGAACTGAGTATTGTTTTCAACAAAGGAAGCTCGGAGTTAACGAAAACTGCTTCCACGTTAATGGGCAAGGCGGCCGGGAGGTACCTTATAGTCGGGCTCTTTAATTCTCGCACTTTTCAGCTCTGCGGAGCATTTGCGCGGATTCACATCCGGCGAGGACTCCAGCACTTTTCTGGCCATTTTACACTACAAGGAAGCACTGCTGAAATGTGCGAATATTTCGGAGATTTACTATTAGTTCTCTTTCCAGCTTTGTTTTTATCCGTTTGAGCGAACGATAGAGTTTCCGGTCCTCGGCAGGCAGTTTTCTGACCTTGAGAAAGTTAAACATCTTTTCACGGCCTCATCCATCTTATCTCATAATAAGTTACGTCCCCCTCATCATCGACAATCCCGATCAATAATCGCTTCTTGGTTGAATGCGCAACGCGGTTCTTTGCAGAGAATTCATACCACGTGAGATGTTCGGTCTCGTACACAGGGTACACGATCCACTTTGCATGATCCTCCCCCGGCTTAACGCCGCGGTCGTACACACGAAAGTCTGCGCCGAACTTGAGTGCAGTTTTAATGATGTACCCACGATTTCTGATATCCCTGAACACGCAATACCTGACATAGAAGTTTGGTTCGATCTTTTTAGCCTTTCTGACAAACTCTTCTGGCGTGAGCTTCTTTTTACGTTCAACAACGTCGATCTTTTTCTTCTCGAGAAGATAGAGCGCTTCGAGCAGTGAGAGCTGTAGATCGCCTGATTCAAGCAGAATGCCAAACTGGTTCTGGTTATATATATCCCTGGCAGGATCGCTGCTTTCAATCAATACGCGTTCACGTTCAAGTGTCCCCGTGATCTTTTGGGTGGCCATTAAAGGTAGAATTTAAAAATACTTTATAAATCTTCGGTTGTTTACAACAAAAGGTCTATAATTCAAGGTGTATAAATGTGTATAACTGGAGGATACCAAAAATAAGACAATGGCAAGCTTTGAACTGACCTTCCTTGGAACGTCTGGTATGGTGCCAACGAAGGAACGTAACGTCACAGGACTCTTCATCCAGCACAAAGGAGAGGGAATCCTGTTTGACTGCGGTGAAGGGACGCAGCGGCAGATGAACATCTGCGGCATCAATCGCAATAGGGTTACAAAGATTCTTGTGAGCCACTGGCACGGCGATCATGTGGGAGGCATGCTTGGGCTCATCCAGACGATCGCGAACAAGGAAACGAACCCAAAGATCGACGTCTACGGTCCGCCGAAAAGCAAGCAGTTTGTGGACCACATGATCAAGAGCTGCATATTTGACGTGCAGATCGATCTACGCGTACATGAGCTTGATCCCAAGAAAGGCGTTGAGCGTTTCTATGACGATGAAGAGCTCGCGATCGAATGCGCGTATCTGGTTCACAAGGTTCCCTGCCTTGGCTACAGCATCATCGAAAAAGAGCGCGTCAATATCGACACGGCAAAGCAGAAGAAACTGGGCGTTGCCGATGGTCCTCACTTGCGAAAGATCAAAGAAGGCAAGAGCATCACCATCAACGGGAAGACAATCGAGCCGGAAGATATTACGTATCGTGTGCAGCAAAAGAAGATCACGCTACTGACCGACACATTGTTGTCCGACAACTGTTTTGCGCTTGCAAAAGATGCTGATCTTCTTGTCTGCGAGGCATCCTATGACAGTTCACTTGAAGAGAAGGCTCTTGAGTATAAGCACATGACGGCAAAGTGGGGAGCGCAGATAGCGAACCAGGCAAACGTGAAGAAGCTGGTGCTCACGCACTATTCGCAGCGGTACAAAACCACGCAATCGATCGAAGAGGATGCCCGCACCTATTTTGCTGATGTGGTATGCGCATTTGACTTTATGAAAGTGCGTCTCTAACAAGTTAAGAATTTCTCTCAGTCTCTCGGGTTTTGGCCCTATCCGACTCTCTCTACACAGCACAATAAACTTTATATACAATACAGACATCGTTTTGTGCATGGATGTTGACAACCGCGACAAGCTTATTCAAATTGTGAAAGAGAGGGGACCAGTTCTTCCAAACGACGTACATCGCGAGTTGAAAACAAACACCTTATTTGCGTCAGCGATGCTCTCGGAACTTGTCGACAGCAAGATTCTATGCATTTCAAATTTAAAGATCGGTGGTTCTCCATTGTATTACGTCCATGGTCAAGAGGTTTCGCTGCAGAATTGGGCAAACAGGATGCACGAGAAGGAACAAAAAGCATTTCACCTCTTGCGTGACCAAAAGGTATTGCGTGACATCGACCAAGATCCGGTGATCCGAGCATGCCTGCGCCAGATCAAGGATTTCGCAATACCTCTCGAAGTGAATTATAATACAGAGATAGAATTGTTCTGGAAATGGTACCTGATTTCGAACGAGGAGGCAGAACCCCTGATCAAGCAGCAACTGCAGTTGGTTTCACAGCCCGCATCTGCGCAAGCATGCGCTGTAGAAGATACATCAACGGTAAGTGGCGGGCAACCGGCATCGCGAGGGGAACTGCACCCCGCCTCATCTGCCACACATGTGCAATCGTTGATGCCTATCACGTCTGAATCATCAAACGATACGGGAATCGATGTAGTGAACTCTATCGAGAGCGTAAGTTTTCATGTAGAGTTTGGTGAAAAAACAGAACAAACATCGACTCAGTACACTGACAAGAGAACAGCCAGAAGAGCAGAAATTCAGGAAAGTCTGCTGCCTCCTCCAGACAAATCAGACACGCAGTTCGTGCTTCCCGTTCCGCCGAAAAATGATGCCTTTTTTGATGAAGTCACTGCGTTCTTTGCGGGAAATGATATAACTGCAGTATACTTCGAAGTGTTACGGAAGAACTCAGAGATCGATTTTCTCATCACGCTCCCAAGCAGAGTAGGCCCGCTTAATTATTATTGCAGGGCAAAGAACAAGCAGAAGATCAATGAC
>JACRKM010000132.1 GCA_016219765.1 Candidatus Woesearchaeota archaeon | reverse complement strand
CTGAATACTGCAATGGTGGAACAAACGTCAACTTGGAGCGTGACTTGGGCGTACCATACGTGGGCCATCTTGGCCTAATACACGACCCGCAGGCTTTACGGGCAATCGCGCGTTACATTAAGCAGGTTGTCAAGAAATAGCTGAATGAAAAAGATTATAGAATGAAATCAAACACCGCGCGCGATGTACATTTTCTGACGAACATGTATTTGTTTAGCTAATCACTCTCACAGCGCTGCCACCGACCTGCGAGCTGGCAAGGAACATATACAATTCCACAGCTCTTGGAATACACAGTCCAATCTCACATACAGAGCGAGCGTCGTGGCTGCGCTGTGAGTATCAGAGCTAAACAAATACACGAACATTATTCCGTATGCATTTCATAGCGCAATATCGCCGCGACCTTTCCCAAGTCGCGCAACTGCACTCCTTCGCGCGTCTCGACAGAGATTATCTCGATCGTGGTGTTATATCTTTTTGCTTCGTCTTCGAAGGCCTTGATCGTGTCATCATCAAGTGTTTCAGAAAGCAACAGCATATCAACGACACCCATACAAACGAGCTTCATAACAGCATCTTTTCCGTATGATACTTTGCCTGGTTGTTTTGCAAGCAAATTGAAAAAAGTATTCATGAGCTTCTTCTCTCGTGCGACAGACTCTGCGGCCAGGAGGTCTTCGCTTTTGTCAAGCAATTCCTGCAGACCGAATTCGCCTGTGTAGGAAAGGTCTTTAGTGCCGATAATTTTCTTTTTCACATCGCCTGTCAGGTATTCGTAGCCAAGAAATTCATTAATGGTGGTGCCAGGTCCTCCGATGATGATCCCTTTGAGTCCTTCCATGTTGAGAAATTGTTCTTTCATGTAGTCGCAGATTTTTTTGAAGTGTTCTTTTTCTGCAAGCTCTCTGTTGCGCGCGAACCGCGCTGCTGACTGTCCTCCTGCTTTAAATTTTCCAGGAACTTCTGAGTGGGTTTGTACAAGGGGTATGATAGTTTTGCCCTTCAGAATCGCGATCATTGCATCGCGTCGATCAAGCACGACGAGCCCGTACACTTCTTTTGCTTCAAGCATGTCGCGCAGCGGGTCAAGGACGAACTCCTTGTCGCAGCGGTATGTGCGAAAGTTAAGGGGAACGGGAGGTTCGACGCTCCACACGCGGATGTCCTCCTGGCCGAGGCGTTCTGCGACGTTGCCAGAGAAAACAGCAAGGCCATTGGGTGGGGTGCGTTTGAAGAGGCGCAGGTGCTGAATCATTTTTTCGAGCGCGCCGATTACATTCTCCCGCGTTGTCTTGCTTTTGATGTTTGATGCAGTTCCTTGTTCCTGAGCAAGGTGATTGATGATTCCGTTCATGTCATATCCTGCGGGGATGTATACGCTGACAAGCTCGGTGTGCCTGCCGCGATATGATTCAAGTTCCTTGACTGTCTTGCGCAGATGGAACCGTTGGATTTCGGTTAAAGTCATAGTCTACACTAGCTCTACGGTGAAAACCTCAGGAATGCTAAGCGCCTTCGAAGAAATCAGACACTTTCTTAATGTTCAACAAATACTGCTTCGTTTTTGCCAGATTCACTACCGATCCATATTTATCATCAGACACAACAATAAATGATGGAGAAGGATCAGTATTTTGAAGTGAACACATTTTAAGAAAATACTCGTCATCATTCAAATCGTTGAAAATTTGGGAGCCAACTGGCTGTAGTGAACTTAATATTCCCGGTTGGTATCCCACAGAATGCGGGGAGTTCGACAATTTAGTAATTGTTCTATCAATACTCATAATTTTCGTGTTTTTGTCTTTCTTAGATTTAAGAAGAACACCAAAAAAAAGTTGACCTGTGGGCGTCATTGTACGACGTTGAACCCACTCTTCTGAAGCCTCTTGAAGAGCAGAAAGATGAAAAATATAGTTACCTTCTTCAAGAGGTTTTATTTTCATTCATGTCACCACTACCAAACGCGAGATCAAAAAAAGCCTCATCTGGCGAAGCCTGATTAAACGGAATTGCATCGACAACAGTAGTGGGACTGTTGATCAGGATTTTAAGTCCAAGTACATCTGTCATCTTCGCGGGCGCCATATTTTTCTCCGCTTCGGGCGTAATCACTACCTTATTGACGTCCCGTGCAGTCAGGATGTTTCCTTTCGTTTCAAATATAACGACTGTTTTTTGTTCGAGCATGTTTTTGACCTTTTTTGTTGAGCTCATTTTTCATCACCAAGTTTACACTCAGTGCGTTCACCTCTTTTTAGCAACTTCAAACTCAAACAACGGATTTAGCACAACCGGGAGATACTTACCAGGTTGTTATCACCCGTTATAAAACCTTTCCTTTTGAAAACTCTTCCAAAATTTTAAATAATGAAGCTTTATTGATAACAAATCCAATGAAAGGGGCTATAGTGTAGCCTGGTCTATCACTCGTGGTTTGGGGCCATGCGACCCCGGTTCAAATCCGGGTAGCCCCACTTTCTCTCGACTATCACGCAGCCAAGGCAATACCTTTATAAAGTCGTGATTGTTGAGGGCTAAAATCGGTATCGATCCTTATTTACAACATAAAAGGATAAGGATTGCTCAAAAAGAGAGAATCAAGATTTAAATTACTTCATACAATATAATAAACCTTTTTTCACAGAAATATCAATAATTACTGCTGAAAGGATCTTCAAATGGCAAAAAAAGTAAGTTTTGGTTCTATTAAGCGTTTTGGAACGCGTTATGGCGCTTCTAAGAAGCTGAAATTCGCACAGGTCGAGGTTCAGCATCGTGGAAAACATACTTGTCCTTATTGTAATTATGTTCAGGCTAAGCGTGTTGCCGCAGGGATTTGGATGTGCAGCAAGTGCAATGCCAAGTTTGCTGCACGGGCGTACTCACTTGAAAAAACAGCTGAACTGCCAAGAGAAAAGGTAGTGCAAGAGATGCCACAAGAACCAGAAGAATCGCAACAAAAAGAAGAAGACATGGTAGAAGAGTTACAGCAGTAAGTGTAAAGCGCAAGAAAGGTCATCATGGTCGATTACAAGTGTTTTCATTGTGAAAAGAAAGTCGGTCTTGAATATATCAAGAAGAAGGTTCGCTGCCCTTACTGCGGCAGCAAGCTATTGTACAAACAACGCACAGTTTCAACAAAGGTCAAAGCAGTATAGCGGCCGCTGCTTCTTTCGTCATGGACTATCATGCACAAATTACAGCTATCGGCGATCCGGATCGCATGATGAAAGTGATGGAAGCCGAAGAGAAAAACTTCGCGCGGTCATCATACACGATTGAAAAAAAACAAGATGGGCTGGTCTTTAATATACGGTCCAAAGATCCTACCGCATTGCGCGCAACACTCAACACCATTACACAATTTCTGGTCATTTATCATAATCTCAAGCAGATGACGCAAGCGCAGAAGGCGCAAAAAGCAGACAAGCCAGATAAAGTAAAACATAAAAGAAAAATAACGAACCTGATCGAGTGAAAACATCATGGCAGAACTCAATGCTGAAATGCAGGAGAAAGTTCAGAAGTTGTCGATGATTGAACAACAGATGACGTCGTTCCTTTCACAAAAGCAGACATTTCAAGCACAATTGATGGAGATTGACTCCGCGCTTGAAGAGCTGGAGAAGACGGATAAGGCATATCGAATCATCGGCAATGTCATGGTTGCGTCAGACAAGCCGGCGCTTAAACTTGATCTTACGCACAAGCGTGAGACCGCTGAATTGCGTTTGAAGTCTTTAGAGAACCAAGAGGAGAAACTTCGCAGTAAAGCAGCTGAGCTTCAGAATGAAGTGCTCAAGCACATAAAGGAAAAACAGTGATTGTGATAAACTATGGCTGCTCAAAAAGATGATCGCATTGCAGGAATCATCGAGGCATTGCGTGAACTCACACAGGATTCGACGGTCCCGCGCAACATCAAGATGAAGGTAGAATCAGTGATCCAGTCGCTTGCAGAGGACACCGACGTTTCAATTCGTGTTAATAAGGCCTTAAGCGAGCTTGACGAGATTTCTGACGACACAAATTTACAGGCCTACACGAGAACACAGATCTGGAATATCACCAGCATGCTCGAAATGATTCACGTGTAATACTACAGTACGCCGCAAAATACACCCCCTCCGCAAATTCTGCAAACAAAGGGTGTTATTGAAAACCTCTGAAGTGCCGGCACAATCACCGCCACCGCCTTTCTGCGAGAGATAGAGAGAAACACATACGTACCGACAAGGGGGTTGTCCCACAGCGGCCATCGATCCGCTGGCACTCGATCTCAAGTCCGGTTTTCGCTACGCTGCAACCGAACGACGAACGTTGAGTAGTATTGAGCGAAGCGAAATACTACGAGGTGGGTTGATAAGGGAAGCATTCCCTTATGG
>JACRKM010000134.1 GCA_016219765.1 Candidatus Woesearchaeota archaeon | reverse complement strand
GGATTTATCCTGCGCTCTCCTGACAAATAGATGTTCCTATAGCGCAATTCACTTCTGATTACGAACTCGTCATTCTTGCGCGTGAATCCAAACATTGGGTTGAGGCGATCGAGGAAGTCATTGTCGTCCAGGTCCTGCTCAATCGCTGTAGGATTAAACGATGGATTGGTCACGAATATCTTTGTCGGAATCGTCGACGTGTCAGAACGCACGGACAGACTGCCAGCACCGCTCACAGTCGCAGCATCGTTCTCAGACGCTAAGCCGATAGTATCACTCGCAGAGGTCGCGTAAGCCATGTGCGTTGTCGAAGACCCGCCAACATTATACGTCACAAGCAATGTCTTATTAGTGATCGGAACGCTCGATTCGCCAAAGATGACAAACACGCTTTGTGATGTTGCCGTCACATTATTTGAGTCGCTGCCTACGGCAAAGATTTCGTTCGTTCCGTTCTTGAGAACCAGATTAGTAAATGTGTACGTCGTGTTAACAGAAACCGTTGAGCTTGTGGAATTGCTGCCATCAGAATGCCTTATCGCTGCAAACACATTTGCAGAATCCGACACCAGTACCGACACGCTGATATTCGGAATCGTGAAGACTGTGCCTGCATCGGGATCGGTGACGGAAATATCTATCCCAAAAACTCTGTCGATGATAATCTTGTAGTGCGATGTGTCACCGAAATTGCCTGCCAAGTCTTTTGCTTTGACGTGGAAATAATACGTTCCATCCGCCAGGTCCTGATACTGTGTCTTGAACATCGTGCCATTTTCAACACGCTTCACTTCGATCGCATAATCCCGCGTCGATGTGTTTTCGATGCACGAGCCGCTCTCCGGGCAAAAGAAATTTCTTGTAGAATTGTCTATTTTTGAAACATCATTCGTTGCAGCGATGGAAATGTTATTTTTGTTGTCATCGTCAAAGGTTAGTCCAGCGACAACGATGTAAATTGCATCGCTTGAACCATTAAAAGATTGATTAATCACAAGATCTGCAGAATAGATCGCGGCATCCTCGAAGTTCTCTGCGTAAGCGATATCCTTTTGGAGACGCACCACATTGCTGATGGCATTCGCAGTCTCATTGTAGACAAAGGCCGATGCGCCATCGGTTTCGCCCTTGCGAATCGCGTACACGTCTATCACCATTGTATCACGTGCATCAGCGCTGCTCTCCGCGAGAGCGAGCCGTACCTTGAGTGTATCTCCCCGCGTCACGTTGGTTTCCAACTCGGTAAAGACTGAAAATGCCTGGCCAGTACTATTCGCCTTCAACGTCTGACCGAATCCATTGTTGGCTGAGCTTGCCAAAGGCTCTTCAAATCGCGCCTCAAGAACGTCATCTGGTGCTGTGCCCGGGTGTGTGTCCAGGATCCAGCTGTAGCCGGTTACTCCGCTTCTGACGGCGCCGCTGAGGACGTCGGTTGCTGACCAGTTGAAAGCAGGAGTGTTGTTCGCTGTAGAAATGTTAATCGGGTGTGTTGAGCTGTTAATGGTGGGTAAGCCCGGTGCAGTGACGTCTATCGTTACTCCATCGCTGTACGCACTGCCAGCACTGATATTGTATGGATTGAATGTCTCGATTTCAAAAGAGTAGTTTGTCCCTTCGATGAGTGATAGGTTTGTACGTGTTACAGTTGTGTCTCGGCCTACGTCGGTGAAGTTGCAGTCTGCCGGGACGCACCCCGAACTATTTGTTAGAGTTCCATTGATTATTGTTGCATTGATTCTGATACGGTATTTGTAATAGATTTCGCTCATGTCTTCTGTGCTGTTGAACCAGTGTGCTGAGAGGCTGGTGTTGTCGTTCCACCAGTCAATGTCATCACCAGCCAGACCATCATAAATTATTGGTTTAGTTGGAGCAGTATAGTCTTGAATGAAGCGGTATTCGATGCTGTCATTTACTATTAGACTATTGCCTGCAACGTCTAAGAATTCAGCAAAGACTGTTTTGTTGCCTTCATTTGCGCTCAGGATCCAGGGTTTTGTTGATAAGCACGGTTCCAGTGTGGAAAAGTTTAATAGGCTTACATTATCATTTGTGAAACGACAACCCGCCAAAGCATTTGTATCATTAAAAGATAAGTTGAGAACAACACTCGTAGAGCCCGTTATCTTTGAACCATTTACGCCAATAATCGTCATAGAACCTGTTGGAAGAGAATTATCAAGTGTTATAACAGCACTAGTATTTAGCGTGTTACGCGCGCTATCGCGTATTATCGCAGTCAGTGTATAGTTTCCATCATCACGCGTGTTAGTTTCACTTATGGTATAGTTTGCTTCGTATACCGCATTCTGGTCGGTGTCATTCAACTGAATCACCACACCACCGGAGTCAACTGAGCTGGTGTTCACGCTTACGTTAAGTGAGGTTTCAGCGCCCACATACTTCATCAAAAACCGTGCGCCGTCACGAACGACCGATGGTGTCAAGCTTAAGCTGCCTACCGGACCGCGTGTATCAACAGTCACGTTTACTTCATTGCTCGCACTCGATTCAAGACCGCCCAGATCGACCGCCGTGACCTTGTAGAAATAGTTGCCATCAGTAACCGTATCATTCGTGTAATTC
>JACRKM010000130.1 GCA_016219765.1 Candidatus Woesearchaeota archaeon | reverse complement strand
GGCTGCACTGTAAGGTACAGGTCAGCGACGCTGCCAGTGAAGTTGCCTCCACCATCGCCCACTGCAAGAAGTTTGATGTGGCCTTCTTGCGCAGCTGTTGCCTGTACAAAGATGATGAGGGCAAGCACTGACAAGACATATGATTTATTCATAGCTTCGCGGATTTGTGAAGGGTTAAAATAAGTTATGGATGCTTTGTCGGCGAAAATAAGGTTTTGTCATCTGTCTGGGACGATGTTGGGTCGTTAAAATGAGTTGATGTTCGTAAGGCTCTGTAGAAAGTCTTGACAAGCCAGCACCGCGATGCTCGACGCATCGCTCGCTCACCGCCACGCCATGCTCGTGATATGTCTGTGCTCATGGAGGACCGACGTTCCCCGATGGGGCATCCCCCTTGTCGGTATGAATGAGTAATTGTCCATCTCTCGCAGAAAGGCGGTGGCGGTGAGCGTGCTGGCCGTTATACTTGCGAAGTTAAATGAGAATTATGCATGTGCTAGATTTCTTTCACAAATTCTTGTCCTGCTGCAGCTTCTTCGTGAACCTGCATTTTGGATAACTGCTGCACCCGTAGAATTGTCCGTAGATTGATTTGCGCAGCACAAGCTTTCCTTCTTTGCACGAGGGGCACGCAAACGATACTTCTCCGCTCTCGACGCGCATCGCTTCTTCCCGCATCTCCAGATCTTCGATCTGTTTTGAGGAGCATTTGGGATTGATACAGATTTCGTTTGGGCGTTTGCCTTTGCGGATGATCATGATGAGCGGGTGCTTGCACGATTCGCATTCTTTCTTTGCTGGCTTGAAGATCGCCCCCGAAGGAAGCTTGAAGGTGGTTGTACATGCAGGATATTTGTCGCAGGCGACGAAGTTTCCGAATTTCCCTTTGCGAATCTGCAGGTTTCCTTCGCTGCACGTCGGGCACGCTCCGAGCGTGCTCATTGTCTTGCGTGTCTCGACCATCGCATCGGCGAGCTCTTCGCCGATCTTGATCTGGTTTTGTTTGAAGTGCTGCAGCGTCTTAGTGAGCTCAGTGCGCGCTTCTCCAAGAACTTCGTCTTCTTTCTTGCTTCCTTCACGGATTTTGTCCATCTCGATTTCGAAGTTTCGTGTGAGCTCCTCGTCAAGGATTTCAGGGCAGTATTTTTCAAGTGTTTCAACCGTTCTGATGCCAAGCTCAGTGGCTTCGATGGTCTTATTGTTGACGTATCCACGCTGGTAGAGGTTCTCCACGATCGCTGCACGTGTCGCTTTTGTTCCCAGTTCACGTTTCTCGAGCTCCTTGATTATGCTTGCTGGTGTGTATCGTTTTGGAGGCTGGGTTTCTTTTGAGAGCAGCTCGATCGTTTTGACTGCAACATCATCTCCTTTCACGACAGGAGGAAGTTCTTCTTCTTTGAGTTGAAGATGGGGTCCGTAGAATACGTGCCACCCTTTGACGAGTGTCCGCGTCCCTTTTGCGATGAAATTTTCTTTATTGACGTCGATTGTTACAGTCATTGTCTCGCGTACAGCAGGATCGCCGAATGTTGCAAGGAATCGCCGCGCGATAAGATCGTAGAGCTGTGCTTCTTTGCCTGAGAGTTTTGGTTCGATTCCTGTCGGGAAGATGGCTGGGTGCGCCGGATCGGTCTTTTCTCCTTCGTTTGGTGCCAGTTTGCTTTTTGAAAGCAGCATCTGGCACAGCGGGGCATACTCAGCTTGTTTCTGCAGTGCCTTAATGATGGAGGGGAGTCCGAGTTCTTTTGGAAGTTTTTGTGAACTTGTGCGCGGGTATGAGATGTATCCGTCACTGTAGAGGTTCTGCGCCATTGACAGTGTATCTTTAGGCTGGATGTTAAGTGAGCGATACGCTTCTGTCTGCAGCGTTGTTAGATCAAACGGGTGGGGCGGTTCTTGCGTGAATTCTTTTCGCTGCACGTCTGCGACGGTGGCTTTCTTTCCTTTGGTTTTTGCAAAAACTGCGTCCGCTTTGGGCTTTTCCCAGAATTTTTCTTCTTCGTGCAGTGCAACAATGTCGCCGCCACGAACATTGCCAGAGAGTTCGATCTGCCAGAATGGCACTGGCTTGAATGCTTTGATTTCTTTTTCGCGGTCTACAATGATCTTGAGTGCAGGCCCCTGGACTCGGCCCGAGGAGAGGATCTTGTGCAGTCCCTTCGCTTCCTTGATGGAGAGAGTCAATGCGCGTGAGAGATTGATGCCGTAGAGCCAGTCAAGAAAGTGCCGTGTCTCGCCTGCGTAAGCTTGTCCCCAGTCCAGGTGTTTTGATTTGTGCTCGTATGCTTTGACAAGATCGGGTTTGGTGAGTGTAGAGAATTTCATGCGGTTTGCATCCTTTTGTTTGAATGCGAAGCGCAAGACGTTCAGGCCGATCACTTCTCCTTCAATATCGTAATCTGTCGCAACCGTGAATTCGTCTGCGTCTTTTGCAAGCTTCTTGAGCGCTTCGAGATATTTTCTTGAGAATTCTGATTCTTTGCGCTCTTCGCTGCTCTCCTTCCATTCTATGTCAAATATCGGGTAGGTCCATCCTTTTTTCTTCTCGCGCTCCCCGACCGAGTAAAGATGGCCGACCGCGCATCCAATAATTATGTCTCTGCTGCCGTGGGTGACTTTATAGTACGGTGCGCCTTTTATGTTTTCCTTGATGGCTTTGCCGTCTGCAAGCGCTGCCGCTATCTTGAGTGCCGCGTTGGGTTTTTCTGTGAGAATGAGTTCGTAGCTCATGATGTCTTTCGCGTGGTTCTTGTATGTTTATATAGATGTAGTCTGAACATGTTTCGCATCCGTTTATACAAACAAAGTAAAAAGAAAGTATAGGAGGTATTGAAATATACAAAAGAAGTAAGAAATGGAAGATTTTAAATAGAAGGAGTATTATATTATAAAATTAAACAATGCAGTTTAAGCGAAAGCCAGACAGGACGATTCCAGCAAAGTCGAACAACCCGCCATGCAGCCGCCAATACAAAGCCGCAATGATTCGTTTGAACTGCTAAAGAGTATAATCTCATTCATGAAGTCACGGCAAGGGCTTTCCCTTGCAGAGATAGTCGGCCTTTACAATGAAACAGAAACAGGGTCCCAAAAGGAGGTCATTCCGCTTTCTATTTTCTCTCATGAACTGAGCCCTTCTGAAAGCCTGTGTAAGTACCTCAAAGAGAATCGCAGCTTAACATATCACGAGATCGCGGTCATTCTGAAGCGGGATGATCGCAGCGTGTGGACGAGTTATCAGCGCGCTTTACGAAAATCAAAAGAGCCATTCGTCATTGATATCTCAACCGGCATCTTCCTTCCGGTTTTTCTTTTCTCTGAACGCACTAAGAGCGTTCTCGAACATGTTGTTTCCTATCTTGGGGCTGTTCACAAGTTTTCGAACTCAAAAATTGCTGTATTGCTTCACAAAAATCCTGCCTCGATCGCGACGGTGCATAAACGCGCCATTGAAAAAGAGCGCTCGCAACAAAAAGGGGTTGAACAGCAAGAATGAAAAGAAGTAAACGCGCGCTGAACGTTCAGGTATTGATAATAGTGCTGGTGGCGGTAGCTCTCAGCAGCACTCTCATCTTGCTTGGTGCAAGACTAACGGGCCATATTACTACTGACGCTGGTGGACAAGCCGCAAGCAGGATTGTATCAGACAATGTGACGCAATTCCGTTCAGACGGGTTTGCCAGACCGCGGTCTCCGAGCGGTGCAGTGACGCTTGATATATCGAATACTTATTATGTGAATGAGAGTGTTGTGTTTGATGCTGGCTTGTACGCATATGACGTTGCGCCCGAGAGCGCTGCAATTGTCATCGCGGCCGATAATGTGACTGTCGACTGCAGCGGCGCGACGATTGCCGGCTCTGGCAGAGGCACTGGAATCCTGAACGATGGCCATGTAAATGTTGTGATCAAGGACTGCGTTGTGCAGGGATTCGCGTATGGCCTGAAGGCTGTTGAGCATTCGACGGACTATGCAACCTCAAGCTTCATTGCAAATCTTGTGCAGAATGTTTACAAGATAAATGCACAACCGTAGATTGTTGCAGAATGAATAATTGTTGAATGAATGTCAAAATCGTATTTGTTTAGCGCATTGCTTTTGCAGCGCCGCCACCGGCCTGCGAGCGGATGCAGCATTGTGCAGTTGAATGTTCTAATTTTCGTAGTCGCCGCACGACAGGGTACCCAGAGGGATGTCGGGCGGCGCAGGAATGATTTGTCACAAAAAACAAGGTAACATCAAGTAAATAAGACTGGAAATGGCGGGCGTCGTGAGCGGCGCCGCGAAGTGGGCTGCTAAATAAATACAAAATATTTTAGCAAGTTCTCATCGTCAATCTTATTTTTTGTTTTATTGGATAACAGGAACCATTTAACTGAAGGATGCACAGCATAAAGTTTACTCGTTCCTTCTGTTCTGTTTAAATATATTGATGAGATTTCTTGGAGTTTCTTTAGCGCTTTCGATATATTCTGTGGTTTTTTATGAAGTTTCTGAGAGAGTTCTTTGTTACTCATTTCTTTTTTATTTAACATACTTCCCAAAATTTCTTTTTCCCAATGGCTTAGTTTTGATAACCATCTGTCTTCTGCAACTTTAGAAAGAATATTGGAGATTATTTCATTGTCTAGAATTATTGGCCGTTCAGTTGATAATTCTCTTATCGCCGTTGATAAACTATTAAGAATATAGCGAATGTTGCCATTGTACAAATCATATAATAATTTCACCGCATCCACAGTATATGGTGTAACGTGCGTTAAACCAGGTATTTTAAGTGTTTCAACGCGTTTTTCTAAGATTTGTAGAGTTTCTTCAAAAGATAAACTTTCCAATATTATTGGAGTATCACTAAAAATAGATTGGGCTCTCGGAACCGATTGAATAATTGGTGGAACAGTTAAATCTCCAACAAAAATAAAGTGTACCTTTTCTGTGAGAATGAAATCTCTTATTCTTTTAAAAAGAAGCGCCAGTTCATCAGACTTGAAATTTTCTAAATTGTTATAATGTATTATTACTTCTGAAAAACTTTCTTTACTAGTTAAATCTAAAATAATTCTCTCAAATATATCCAGAAGGTATGATGTCGTTATCTGTTGCACATTCGGTACATCATTTTTAGAACCGCCAACCCCATAACCCGCAACAGATATTGAACCCGAATAACTACTAATGTTAACAGAAGTTACTAATTTTTGAAGTTCTAAGAATAAATTTTTCGATAGAACTTCTTCTTTACTCTGGCGAACGAGCGTGTTATAAATAGCAAATAATGTATTTAGAATAAAATCATTTGCTTCCCACTCGGGTTGGACTCCTATTTCTTTCATAGGCGTAAAAAAACCAGCATCCAGAGCTTCCGATCTTACTACATTTACAAAACTAGTTTTACCGACTCCAGGTTCTCCCGAAACTAATATTCTCGACCCTCCACGAGACCTCAAAATAGCCAACAATCTTTTTTTCTCCTTA
Source organism: Candidatus Woesearchaeota archaeon (assembly GCA_016219765.1). Taxonomy (GTDB): domain Archaea; phylum Nanobdellota; class Nanobdellia; order Woesearchaeales; family UBA11576; genus JACQX01. The sequence continues at coordinate 6,137 of JACRKM010000130.1, read as the reverse complement.
TTTCTTCCAATAAAAGTGGATCTAGGCAGGTTTCCGCCGAATACAAGAATAGGGCCAACATAAAAGGGGTCTGAAATTAATCCATATATCTCCCAAATATTAGAAAGAGATTTTTCAGTAAAAGTTGCAGTCATTTGTAATACCCTCTTTCAACTTTCATATATTATAATGTATATTTAGTATTAAAATATATAAACTTTATTATAGTCTAAAATTACGACAACAGCACAAAGACTTATATATTTTGTGTGTATTGTAATGCTGATTTAGTATTATAATACGCGTTTTGGGAATGTAGTATTACAAATAAAGAAATTGCCTAAAAAGTCACTATCCCGGCCGGGGCAGAGCCCCGGTGTATTACGCGACTTTTTTCGCTTCGCGACCGGCAATTTCGAATTTCAATTTGGGTGGTTCAAACCGCAGCAGAGCTGCGGGGCATCAAACCCAAATTGAAATGAAAGAATGACGGAAATGCGGCTTCTATTTATTACAAATAGAATAGTACATGATGGGATTCTTTTTTAAATAAATGCCTTCAAAAGAGGATTCCTGCCCATACTCTTCTTTAAATGTAAGTAATACTTCCTATAAAATAAGATAGGTGGTTAATAAATTTCTCTCATCAAGGGAAGAAATCTTACAAAATAGAAATCTTTATAAACGAAACTACTTACAGAGTGGGATTGGTTGTCTATTGAATGGCGTGAGTAGTTGAGAAAAAGAGGAAGGCAGCAAAGCATAGATAGAGTAAGCGATAGAGCTAGCTCCAGCCCTCCTCTTGATGCAGAGAAAATCAAGGATGAAATTGCGCAGATTGTTTCTGATCATCTTACCGCAAAGTATCAGCAGATATCGGTTCAACAGCTTCTTGATATTCTTGCAGCAAAGCCATCTAAAGAAGCAGCCAAAGAAGCTGCTCAGCCAAAACAGACATCACCCACTGCAGAACCTGTTGCAGAGCATGGCCTGCCGGTTGTTCTTTTTGCAACAGAAAAACTCAGCGGCCTTGAGATCACTGTCAAATACATCAAGGAAGAACTAAACAAATCAATTACTGAGATTGGTGCATTGCTCAATCGCAGTCCAAAAACGATCTGGACTACGTATTCCATTGCGAGCAAAAAAGTTTCTGGCCGTTTTGATATTCAAGCATTGCAAAGCGATCGCGACTTAATTGCAAAATTGCGTACTGTTGCTTCTCATGTTGACTTAGAAAAAATCAACGTGCCATTCTCCGTCATCGCAAACCGCAATCTGAGCGTTCTCGAATCAATCACGCAGTACTTGCGCGATGAATTGCATCTTTCATTGAACCAGATCTCTGTTCTACTGCATCGCGACAATCGCACCATCTGGACAGTCTATCATCGTGCGCAAAAGAAAATGTCGACTCACAAGCAGGGGGTGGGCGAGAAGACATGATGCGCGCAACCGAAGCTTGGAAGGCGAATGTGCTGTTCAACCCTGCGCCAGCACCCGCGCCAGCTGGAAGAATGCGCCCAAGGAACATAATCTTACCCTCCGCGTTGCTCGCGTTGTTTGCACTTCTTGTGGCGCTTTTCTATCCGGGCATGTTTGCTGGTCTGCACTCTCCAACTGGCGCAGTAACACTTGATACATTGAACACTTATTATGTGAATGAGAGTGTAGTGCTTGATGCTGGCTTGTACGCGTATGACGTTGCACCTGAGAGCGCTGCAATTGTCATCGCGTCCGATAACGTGACTGTCGACTGCAGCGGCGCGACGATTGCAGGGTCAGGCAATGGCACCGGAATCCTGAACGATGGCCATGTAAATGTTGTGATCAAGGACTGCTTCGTACAGGGATTCACGTATGGCTTAAAGACGATTGCTGGAGCAACGGATCATGGTAAGTCAAGCTTTATCGGCAATCTTGTGCAGAACATATACGAGATTGGGCAGTTGCAAGAGAACGAGTCTCTGGAAGAGCCGGTTGAAGCACCCGGTTCTGAAGCAAATAAAACGAAAAATCAAACGAAGAAGGTGCCGCCAGAAGAACCAGCGCGAGCCCCTGTTGCAGAACTCAATACTACGCTCAATGAATCAAATGCAACACTCAATGAATCACAAAACGCGACTCAGAACGTTTCACAAAAATCCGCTGTGCCTGTCATGATACTGCCTGTGCAGGCTCAAGCGCCATTCAACATGACGCCAGTCATTAATGCTGCAGCGCGTTCTGTGGAGAACAGCCTTGGCAAGATTAAGTTTAGAGAAAGCGAAGTGGATGATATATCTGGAGTGGATGCGTGTGTTGTTGTAGAATCCAATCTTGTAGGGCTTAAGGAAACTCCGGAATGTGCTGTGTTTAATCATGCAAGCGAACTGCAAATCAAGAGTTTACCATACGCATTTACGCCGGTTGTTCTCAAGAATGGAGGCATCTGCCTGTCGCCGTTCTGCAACATTACAAGCTATGAAAACGGAGTATTGACATTTAATGTTTCCGGATTCAGTAATTTCTCCACGAAGTCTAATGCGAACTTGTCGATTTATGACTTTAATGATTCAGAGGGCGGTTCGCGTGTGGTCTTTGTCAGTTTGCTTGTGAATTTCACTGCGAATTATACGAACGTGACGAGCGGCCTGCCGATCGATCAGCCTACGAATAATAGCAATTGTACGATTTCTTTCAATGTTTCTCCGAGTGGTCCGTTTAATATGAGCTGGTCGGCCGCGTTTAATGTGTTTTTCTACAATCGCACGTTCAGTGCCGGAGGCAATGTGTCATGGAATGTGTCTTGTGAAGGAAGGAAGTTCGAGCCGCTGAATGCATCTGATTCTATCGCCATCAATTCTATTCCGACGCAGGGGACGCCAGCGATTAATTCGACGTTAGGCACGAATCGAACTTCTGAGAATATTACTGTTTACAACACATCTACCGTTGATGTTGATGGTGATGTGGTGAAGAATATCGTCGACTGGCGCCTTAACGGCTCAAGTTTCGCGGTGTTGAATATGCCGTTTGAAGCGTGGGGCTCGAACGGAACGCATAACGAGAACGACGCTTCCATAGACTATTCGGCCTTCAAGACGAATGGCACGGTGATCGGTGGCGCACTGTGGAATAGGACTGGAGGATTCGATGGGCGTGGTGCGTACTTGTTTGATGGTGTTGATGATTACATTAGCATTCCAAACGCACCCAATATCGATCTTATAACTTATAACATGACGATTTCATTATGGACGCGCAATCTCGTAGCTCCTAGCCTTTATGATGTAATTCTGATGAAGTCAACTAGTGGGGCATGGACTGATGGGTATGGAATATTTTATAACAACGCGACAGAAGTGAACTTTTTCATTAGCACCTACACAGTCACTGCTGGTAAAGAACTCAATGTAACGAACTGGAATCATATCGTTGGAAGGTACAATGGAACACACATTGTAGTCTTCGTGAATGGAGTTGAAGGGACCGCTACGGCTCGGGCAGACCCAGTTACCTCCACAACCGGTCCCCTGGAGATCGGCAGAGGTAGGAGCAACACCTATAATATTAATGGGCTTGTTGATGATGTGCGGATTTACAATCGTTCGTTGTCAAATGCGGAGATTCTTGCGTTGTATAACAATCGAACGGATTTGATCGTTAGCCAAGAGCTCGCTGTTGGCCAAAACTGGAGCGCGTGCATCACTCCAAACGATGGCTTTGTGAATGGTCAGGAGAAATGTTCGGCGAATCTGACGATCAGGGCTGCGCAGACAGGCACGCTGCCGCGATCCAGCTCATTTGCCGGGGCATCTACGGACTTCGATAACGTTGCTGACCTGACTGCAGTAACGAATCTTGTTTTGGATAACGTTACGTACGGCATCATCCGCTGGGGCAGCCAGGCGGTGAATGTCTCAGGCATGTTTATCAATGGGAACATAACGCTTGGCAAAGGTTCCGTTAACGTGAACGTAAGTACACTTGGCGGAGGCTTGCACGAGTCGTTTAATTCTTCTGCGAATGTGACATTGCGTAATGTTTCTCTCTCGAAGGTTCCTGTGGTGCGCCGCAATGGATCGATCTGTCTTGGAACAACGTGCAACATAACATTCTTTGGCGATGGCGGCAATATTTCATTCAATGTATCAGGGTTCAGTAATTTCTCTGTGAGTGTTAATTCGAATTTGTCGATTTACGATAGCAATGATTCGCAGGGCGGCTCGAAGCTGGTGTTTGTTAGTTTGCTTGTGAATTTCACTGCGAATTATACGAATGTGACGAATGGTGCGCCGATTGATCAGCCGACGAATGCGAGTAATTGTACGATTGCTTTCAATGTTTCTCCAAGCGGTCCGTTTAATATGAGCTGGTCGGCTGCGTTTAATGTGTTTTTCTACAATCGCACGTTCAGTGCCGGAGGCAATGTGTCATGGAATGTGTCTTGTGAAGGAAGGAATTTCGAGCCGCTGAACGCATCTGATTCTATCGCCATCAATACTATTCCGACGCATGGGACGCCGGTGGTTAATTCTACTCTTGGTTTGAATCGTTCTACTGAGAATATTACTGTTTACAATGTGTCTACTGCTGACGTTGATGGTGATATAGTAAAGAACATTGTCGACTGGCGCCTTAACGGCTCAAGTTTTGCTGTTCTGAATATGCCTTTTGAGGCGTGGGGCTCGAACGGGACGCAGAACGAGAACAATGTCTCAATGGATTACTCTGGCTTCGGGAACAATGGCACTGTCTTTGGCGGTGCAGTGTGGAATAGAACCGGAGGCTTTGACGGAAGAGGAACATACAATTTTGATGGTGTGAATGATTATATCGCTGCGAGTAAATCTGCAAGCATAAACATTACGAAAGCGTTTACTGTTACTTTCTGGATGTTTGCGAGAAAAGTAGTGGGCGAACCCGGGCTTGTTGGAACGGGTATAAGTAGGGGTTATCAGTGTACAGCCTACACCGCAAATAATATTGTATATTGTTATAGTGAGTGGGCTGTTGGGGGTAACAGTACTAATTCCGCAGCTCTTGGTTTGAATGTTTGGAAGCATATTGCTTTTACGTGGGATGGGACTACTAATACTAATAGCATGAAAATGTATGTTAACGGTGCGTTAACATCGCAAGCGAGCTTAAAGTTGTCTTCTATTTCTAGTTGGGGTCCATTCACGATAGGAAAAGATGCGGCGGCGTACTTTAATGGAAGTATCGACGATGTTCGTATCTATAATCGGTCATTGTCGATGTTCCAGATTAGAGCATTGTTCGAGAACCGCACAGATTTAATTGTTTGGAACGAGACTTTGCGTGGTGAGAATTGGAGCGCGTGCATCACGCCGAACGACGGCTTCACTAACGGCGCAGAGTCATGCAGCACGAATTTGACGGTTCTTAGTACTGCACCAACACAAGGAACGCCGGTGATTAATTCAACGCTAGGCACGAACTTGAGTTCTGAGAATATTACTGTTTATAATGTGTCTACTGTTGATGTTGATGGTGATGTGGTGAAGAATATTGTTAATTGGCGTTTGAATGGCTCAAGCATTGCTGTACTCAACATGCCTTTTGAGGCGTGGGGTGGCAACGGTTCGCAGAATGAACAAAACGCAAGCATTGATTACTCCGGCTTCAGAAACAACGGCACGGTCTTTGGTGGTGCGGTGTGGAATAGGACTGGAGGTTTTGATGGGCGGGGCGCGTACCAGTTTGATGGATTTAATGATAGAATAACATTGCCTTGGTCATCGACGGTGTTTGATACGATAAATAATACTGGGACTTTTGCTGCGTGGGTTAAGCCTGTTAATTGTACCGGTCAATCAGGAAACTTATGCTTCATCGCAAACATTCGCAGCACCAGTGCCGGCGGTCTTAGTCTTTTTTACAATGGAGGTACTAATGTATATGATTTGAAAGTTGGTAATGGTACGGCGACGGTTGATCTTTTGTCTAATGGACATTATGGTGACTGGACGTTCATAGCCGGGACATGGAATAGTACTCATGTAGTTCTCTACGTTAATGGAACTCAAGTCGCTTCTAATAATCTCAATTCAAACGCGAATGGTTCCGTCACCGTCATTGACTTTGGCAGCCTGGGAACTATACGTTTCTGGAATGGCACAATAGACGAAGTAAAATTGTGGAATAGGGATCTT
>JACRKM010000131.1 GCA_016219765.1 Candidatus Woesearchaeota archaeon | reverse complement strand
ATAACCGTAAGCGGAGACGATGCGCGCAACATCACATTTATTGATAATTTTCCTGATGCGATCGAAATTGTCGATATTGACGGCGGATGTATAAAATATGAAAATTCTGTGTACGCCCGTTTCAACAATATTGATGCCAGCACAAGCAAGACGTGTACGTATACAATCAAGGGGAAACGAGAATTTCATGGAGCCCTGCCTGCAAAGGTGGTCTATTATGACGGCTATGAACTAAAGGAAATTTACTCAGGAGCCATTGACTTTGATATTCTGCCCTTGCTAGAGGTTCAAACTGCGCAGATTTTCGAAGACTTCACTACTGGAGCGTACACTCCCAAAAATGTAAGCGTCCCGGTGAAACTCTTCTTCGACGATTATGATTTTACTGACACTGCGGAAAATCCCGCGGTGCTTGTCGGAGATAATGTTCGCTTCGCAATCAATGTATCGAGCCATCTTAACAAAACACTCACTGTCAAAGGAATCAACGTTTACATCCCATCCTCATTGCAGTATGCCGGGACAATTACCGTTAGACGGGAACTTATTAACGCGTCGGGAAATCGCACAAGCACAAGGGTAACGTCCGATCCTATCACTCAGATAGATCCTTCATTGCTTCGCTGGAGCGGAAAGCTTAACAACAACGCATCTAAACAATTCTTTTTGAAATTCAACACGCGCCGCAGCGGATTTCAAGAGCTTGTCGTCACCGTAGATTATGTTTACGAAAATAAGAACTACACCGAGATCAAACACGAACCTTTCAGCGTATCAGATCCAGGGCTAAAATTGAAGATGGACTTAATAGACAAGTCAGACAGGCTTGCCGTCCCCTCTTTTACTTTTACAGAAGACGAGAAGACGCGCGATGTAGAGGCCCTCAGCGCACAGCGGGTTCGCGTCAACGCATACAATATCAACCCTTACTCGGTTCTACGCAATGTTCGAATATCCCTGAACACCTCATTATTCGACATTACACCTTCAACGATCCCGTATCTTGGCCTGCAAGAAAGAGCAACATCTCACGACTTTGATGTCGTGTTTCCAAAATTAGATGTCTCAACAACGTACAAAGTTAACATTAGCGCATCGTACAAGAATCAGTTTGGAGAAGAATATTATAACAGCACAGTATTTGAAATAACAGTCAAACCATTTGCCGATGTTTCCATCACACATGATTCTTCAGGAGGGTTTGTCCTTGATGGCGGCGAAGAGACAGACTTTACTGTTACCGTAGATAATTCACGCATCACCAATGTGAGAAATGTCGAAGTGCATGATGTCATCGACCCTGGAGTGTCGGTAATCGGAGTAACCTCAAAGAAAGTCAAACTCAACAAAGATACTGGTGCGGATATCTACACGTATCGCATAACGCCTCCCCGTGTTCACGAAAAAACATACTACAATGTCACAACCTTTCTCGAATATTTTGATTCACAAGGACTCTTCACCTATCGTACCAATAAAACATTGACCTTCACGGTGTATCCAAAACAACCGGATGTCACCGTAACCAGATCTCTGAGCGACGATGAAGTAACTGTGGGCGAGATCATTGAAGTTGATTATACAGTAAAAAATAACGAAGATGAAGAAGAAGTGCGGGACTTGGTCCTTAATTTTCCTCTCCAAGCCGGCATCGATACAGTAGGGGATTCAAAGCACTATATCAAACGCCTGGGGCCCAGCGAAGCAGCCACGCTGAACGATGTTGAACGCTTCAGGCCAAAGATCGCAAATGACAGTGTGACGATCAACAAAACTATCGTCGAATACAGCGATGCTTATGGCAATGCATTTACTGCAAACAGCACGGAGGAGAACATTAAGGTTGGTGCTGCAGAGATAATCGGGCCGGGAATCTTTATTGAGAAAAAAGTTTCCCCCCAGCTCAACATTTCGCAGGAAGCAATGGTCAGCATAGAGGTTCGCAATATCGGAACTGAAGGAGCGTTGGTGCAGGTCGAAGACAACGATCGCGCGTGGAGCGTCGACGTCCCTGGAAAAAGCCTGCGCGTAATCGAGTATCCTATTTCATTTAATGTAGAAGGATCATATTCCCTCTCTGCGCCGATCGCACATTACAAAAATCAGGGGCTGAGTTTTACCACAAAAGGCAACTCCGCAATGGTAACGGTGTCACAGTATGTTCCTGTTCTTGTTCCCACGCCGAGCACTGCTCCTGAACTTGCCGCAGAAGCGGCCATCACGGAGAATGTGACAACATTGGAAGAGTTCGTATCAGAGAAACAACAATTCTTGGGATTCCAGTTCAAACGGCAGTACATAGTTATTGCGGTGTTTATCCTTGTCATTGTTGCAATCATCGTTGCATACATTTTTTATAACAAGGGAAGAACAAAGAAACCAACATTCTTCCTCGACTAGCACCAGACTTAACAGTACAAACAACAGTACAAACTTCACAGCATAGACTCTTTACGGGTAAAAATCATGGGATTTGTCGATAAACTCAAATTTTGGAAAAAAGAAGAAGATTTCGGTGACATTGGAAACCTTGGCGATTTTGGCGATTTTGGCCTTGAAGAAAAACCTGGCCCTGGCGGCGTACAAGCCCCTGCTATGGGAGCTGAACTTGGAGCCCTGCCGTCTTTTGAAGAAGGAACCGGGGCGTCGACAGGCGGCGGGATACAGCCTACTGCGCCGCAGGGTATGGAACAATACCCCGGAGCACAACATACAGCGCAGGAAGGTTTTGCTGAAATGCCATCGATGCAGCCAGCTCAGTCTCTCTATCCGCAACAGGGCGGAGCAAGCCAGCCCCAATACCCACAAGCGCAAGCGCCATACGGGCAGGCAGCGATGCAACAGCCTTCAGCATTTGAACAAGCAACGCAACAGCGTCTAACACAGACTCAACTTGGACAAGCGGCCGTGGGTGCACGATACCCGGGAACCAGCGACGATATACGGCGCGACCTGGAACTTATGCACTCCAAACTCGACACCATCAAAGCAAGCCTTGATTCGATAAATGCACGACTCGCAAACCTTGAACGCATTGCAGCAGGACCAGAAAACAGACAGCGATATACCTGGTAAGTATTTGTTTAGCGCTTGATAGAAGTATAATAAGAAATGATAATAAGATCCATGACGTCTAATCATCATCCAACGGTACGCCAAAAACACGCGCCACTGAAAGGCGGTTCATCAAAAAGATTTAAGCAGCATCATGCAATCTTCTTTATCATTGTACTTGCTATTTTTACACTTGACCAGCTAACCAAGTATCTTGTCCGGGCAACTTTTTCATTGTATGAAACTAAAACTATCGTCCCATCGGTATTTTCTTTGACTTATTCGACAAACACCGGAGCAGCATTCGGACTTCTCCAAAACCAAACAGGGGTTTTCATCTGGCTATCAGTTATGGTCTTGGGTTTCATCATCTATTATTACGATGCAATTTCTAAGAGACTCTCTTTTGTCATACCGACGGCGCTTTTGCTGGGCGGCGTCCTTGGAAACCTTTTTGACCGCATCGTGTATGGACGCGTCACCGATTTTCTTGATTTCCATGTCTGGCCCATTTTCAATGTTGCTGACGCTGCATTGAGCATTGGCTGTATTATTCTCGTAATTGTTTTTTGGAGAGAAGATTCGCCCTAAGAAAAAAGCGCTCAGAAAACCGGCAATTACAATTCTTCAAATTCATCAAGCTTCTTCAGCACGCCGCGCTCGCGTAAATGCTCAAACTGGTTGCGCTTGTATTTGAGAATGACATCGCCCTTCTCGTTGCCGGAGAATTCCCATGGCGCTACAATTACGAGGTCCCCCTCACGCACCCACAGCTTATTCTT
>JACRKM010000128.1 GCA_016219765.1 Candidatus Woesearchaeota archaeon | reverse complement strand
GCCTGCTTGTCATCACCATTCCTGTCGCGCTTATCGCATATGCAATATTCAAATCACTTTTTGCAAGCGAATCAGCACTTCTTCTTTTCTTTAGCATCATCCCCTTTTATAATTACCTTGTATTCGGATGGTCCGTCGAGACCCTCGCTCACCTGAAAGGCATCAGATCCATAATCGCGGCACTATCGACGCTCGTTTTGATCTTGGCATTCAATCTGGCATTGCCTTATTTGCTTATCTGACCATTGTTTATCTGACAAGTATCCAGAGGGACGATGCGCGGCGCTGACGGACGTATGACGGATGTCAATGAAATGCACCGCATTTCGGAAAGCGCATTATCTCGCTCATTTCATGGAACTGGAACAGATCTTCTACGAGTGACCGCTTCCAAGATCACTCATACCTCAACGACTCCACCGGGTCTTGCTTTGAAGCCCGGATTGCAGGAATTAAACCGGCAATTATTCCGATCGTCATTGAGAACAGCATTGCTCCAAGAAGCACCCAGATTTTTATGCTCACCGTGATATCGATTCCAGCAGCATGCCCTCCAACCTGCACTCCGAGTGCGATCAGAACACCAATAAGCATTCCGCCAGCACCACCAATCAACCCGATCATACCCGCTTCCACAAGAAACAGGCTGAGAATATCGGCATTCCTTGCGCCGATCGACTTCATCACCCCAATCTCTTTTGTACGCTCAAGCACCGACGTGAACATGCTGTTCGCAATCCCGATGCCGCCGACCACAAGCGATATCGCCGCTATCCCAATCACGACTATGCTAACGATTCCAATGATGTTTTTGAACAACTCCTGCACCTGCGCAGCGGTCTGAACCTCTATATCCTCGGCGCCGCGAAACTTGTTGATCCTTCGCTGCATGCGAGCTACGACGACGTCGATATTCACTCCCTTCTTGACGCGTGCAAGAATCACATTCACGGCATTGCTGAACTTAAACAAGTCCTCCCCGTCTTCCCGCACGATTCCAACAAGCTGATCGTCTGGCCGGGAACCCGTATTCTTCACAATTCCGACGACCTTAAATTCCTGATCATTAATCTTTATCTTCGTATTAACCAGGATCTCTTTTTTGAATACCTCTTCAGCAACCTTCTGGCCGATGACCACCTCGCCGCGGGAAGTCGGCTGAATATTCCTTCCCGCAACAAACTGCCAGTCACGAAGCTGCCCCCACTCATCATACATCTCTGCAGGAATGACACGCACCAAGAGGTCGGCTTCTTCATGACCAACCTTCACGCCTGCAGGCTGGATGTTTGTTGGAACTACGAACGCCAGCTCATCGAATTTCTCGACGAAATCTACGTCCTTCGTCGTCAAAGCTTTTGTGCCGATTGGCGGGCCCTGCAAACCCTTTTGAGTGATGATCACATCGTTTGTCCCAAGCCTGCCGAACTGCCCTCCGATCGAATCCTGCAGCCCCTGCGCAAGGGACACGAGCGACACGATCGACGTTATGCCGAAGATGATGCCAATAACTGTAAGCAATGCGCGCAATCTTCTGCGGCGCAGGTTACTTGCCGCAAGCCTGACAATCTCGCGAAGATCCATAGCATTCACGCCCTCAGTGATTCTACCGGCCGCAACTTTGAGGCACGATAGGCAGGAATAGCGCCAGCAGCAATGCCAACAAGACTTGCGAATAAAATCCCGACAGCGACGATTTTCCATGTCACGATCACTTTCAAGAGGCCAAAACCAGCCTTCTGCGCAATGTTTTGCACCGTCAGCGCAATAGCCACTCCTCCTGAAAGCCCGATGACGCCGCCAATGATTCCGAGCGTCGCTGCCTCAAGAATAAAAATCACCAGCACGTCCGAATTCCTTGCACCAATCGACTTCATCACCCCAATCTCTTTTGTACGCTCAAGCACCGACGTGAACATGCTGTTTGCGATTCCAATCGCCCCGACGACCAGGGATATCGCCGCGATGCTGCCGAGCACGATCTGCACTATCAATAGAATGGATTTCAACGTTGCAAGGAAGTTCTCAGGAGTCTGCACCTCAAAATCGTCATTGTTTCTTTTCCTTTCCAGGCGCGACTTGATTTTTGCAGCGATTGCCTCCACGTCTACACCCTGCACGGTCTTGAGTTCAATGAAACTCACTTCATTGCTTACTTCTGGAAAAAGCTCCTTTAGCGTGTCCTCTGGGATGATAATGTGCTTGTCGTCATCAGTCCCCTTGTACGCGAGAATTCCAACCACCTTAAAGCGCGTGCCCGCGATCAGCATATTGTTGTTCACACGAATGTCATTTTCCCGAATCCCACGGTCAAATGCCTTATGCGCGATATACCATCCAACAAGTGCAGCGTACTTGTCGTTTGGAGTCAAAAGCCTCCCGTCTTCAAGATCAAAAAAGTTTGTGTCCTTGATGCGCTCCTCCAGGCCTTTCACAGGAATAGAATGCATAAAGTTCGAAAACTCCTTCTCGTTTGCAAACTCTATTTCCGACGGCCTTGTCGTATATGGCTGAACCCACTTCACGCCGGGAGTATTCTCTATCGTCTCCACGTCATCATCAGTAAGCGAAGATACAAATGAGCCTGCGATCAACGTGCCGGGAAAAACATAGATCCGGTTAGCGCCTGCCTGGTCAAACTGATCGACGATGGCATTCTCAAGGCTGGAAGAAATCAACAAGAGCGCAACGATCGCTCAAACACCAATCACAATCCCAATAACAGTCAGCCAACTGCGAAGTTTTCTATGGCGCAAGTTCCCAACCGCGATGCGCGCATGATCCAGATACATGATGCACCCGCGGCCACTCACTCCTTACGCTTCAGCTTCCTTTTGGCGTTTGCGCAGCCGTTTGCGTTCCCAACGACGATATGCAATCCATGCCGCGAGCAGAACAACAAACAACGCAACAACCAGCCACACACGGCTTTGCTTTGGCGTAAGCTCGTATTTTTTTAATTCAGCAGAACTATACAATTGCAGCTTCACTTGCCGCTTGTCAGCATATTCTTTGTTGAAGCTGTCTTTGTACCGCACAGAGACGTCGATAGGGACCAGCAAGCCATTAGTTGCAGGATAGATCTCAAATTCGGCAGTCTCAAAGTCATCACTTTCCAGATTTCCAAGATATTCTGCATCTTTTGAGAGCACCACATACTTGTCAGAAGGCAGGATCTCGAGCGTCACGTACTTCATGTCACCTGAGCCTGTGTTCGAGATGCTTACTGTCACTTTTCCTTTTTTATTTTGCGCCTGCAGCGTGCGGTCTTCTACATTGAGCACGTATGAAGGTCCGTCATATACGAGAATTCCGACTGTGTAATTCTTGCTGTATATAGCAAGCGAATCATCAGCGTATGTCATACGCAGTGGCAATCGATGTGCTTTTGAACTAGCCTGTGGATCAGCAAACAGCTTCATTATCACTTCAGAAGATTTCCCTGATTCAAGCCTGCCAATATATGCGCTCGCTGTCGAACCCACCGGCGCAAAACTTGAACCTGTTAGATCAAGATCTATCTTTATGTTGCGCAAAAGTGAATCAGCAACATTACGAATATTCATGGTGAGCGTACCTTCCTGCCCGGGTTGCAGCGGCGAAGGATCTACTTTCACCGTATCAACCATCAGAACAGCATCTGGCGTCTTCACGTCGATAAGAAATGGTTCCAGTTTTTGCCAATCAAGACCCGCATGACGGTACTTTACCTCGATCTCACTTCGCGCCTGCAATGCATCATCAGCTACACGCAGACGATACTTCACGATCACACCCTCCTCACCCGCCTGGCCTCCTTGGATGCTCCCGACGTTTCGGATTCCGCTATCTCCCGGATCAAGCGAGAACGGGAAACGCGGCAAAAGCTGAATCTCGACACCTTTGGCATTCTGCGAACCGACATTATCAACTTTGAAGCGCACATCAACAAAATTCCCCGGACCTACTGGATCAGGATCCTGACTGATGAGCGTCACTTTCAAGCTTGCCGTGCCACTGATGACTTTGTCT
>JACRKM010000020.1 GCA_016219765.1 Candidatus Woesearchaeota archaeon | reverse complement strand
TTCCACTCCGCACTAAAGTGCGGAGTTTGACGGAACGCCTGCTTTGATAGGCGGATTTTTAGGATGCCAAAAACTTCGCCCTGAAGGGCGGGGTTTTGAACCCCACACAAAAACATCTGGCGAAGTTTTTGTGCATAAAGTTTCAAAATACAAGAGAATTCTATCGCGCTGTTTGCGACTCGATTATCGACGGCAATCTCACAACTTCATTTCCGAGACAACATCACTGAAGAACATTGCAGGTTCCATCGCGCCGTCCATAACGCCTTTTGTTCCAAGCCGCCGAATGTCTGCTTCCGTGTACAGGCTGCTTGGGGACGCGTGATACACTGCGATAAGAGCTGCTTCTTTTCTTGGGTCTGAAGGAAGAATGCAGTCTTTGTAACCGCCCTCCCAGCCAGGGGTTTGGCGTTTGATGTGGCGTGTGAATGTGAACTTGAGGGTTACACCGTCGTTGTCGTCAACAGCATCCTCCCACTCTTCCGGGTCAAAATCAACTTCGCTTGGATTTGACAGACTTTCGTAAAGCGGCATCTTCGTAACAGGATCTTCACCGACGTACCTTCCCTGAGTAGGGTAGACACGTTGCAGGACTTCCACAGATGGCACCGAGCTCATGGACAGATAGTATTGGTACTGATAATAACAGAATACGCCCCCCGTAACCTTCTGTTCGTCGGAGATACTCACACCGTCGAATCCGTCATTAGGATAAACGCCCGTATTGATTCTTGTTAAGTCATCAAGATCAAACGCGAGCGTTCCTTGTGCAGCCGGTCTTGCATCAAAAACCTGCATGCGTTCGTCGGAAAACTCACAACGCACCAGATGGTTCCAGTAGTTGCCAACGTACTCCATACGATCAGTCATCAGAAAATTCGCGGGCAGACGCTTTTTGCCTGCAAAGGAAGGGTCACTAACTTCGTGTCGCAGCAAGGTATATAGTCCAGAAAGCTGAGGGAACCGCAGGCCGGTGCAGCTGCTGGCGAGCGCGGAGCTGATGAGCGCGGACAATCCTAACGCGCCGGGTACCGCAATGAACTGGCGCCTGCTGAGTTGAGACAACATAATCACTCCCCCTTTGAGTGAGCAAACACACGAGCGACTCTTCTAATCATCATCTAAGCACTCAAAGCAGGCCTGACATGACGTAAAACGACATAAAAGTTCTCATCAGGTTATCACTTAAAAATACAGGAGATAGAGAATTATCTTCATTCTGATTAATTCTGTGGCAGCAACTCTGCGGCAGTTGTTTAACTGCAATCGCGAGCCTTAAGCGTTTACAGCCTGCCTTTGCACCTTTATTGTATTCGTTTAAGATCGCAGGGTGGCATCAACAGATTCGGGACTGAGCCGGTAAAAAAGAGATGAAAAGAACAAAAAGTGATTCAAATCAAACGAGTTCAGCAATTCAGAAGTATCTATTTTAAGAAAACCGGTTGTTTATTTCTTCTTATATTCTTGAAGTTCTTTACAAATTCTCGGAACTTTCGTCACCATGTCTCTTGCCATATCTAATGCCCTTTCACAAGTTTCAAATCCTTTGTTTATGTTTGCAGGTATTGCTGTGCCGAAGGTTCTGATCACTCCAGAAGGGCTTCTCCAAAAAGAAACAGAGGCGGGAACGCCTCGAAACAAAACATCGACAACATCGGCGTCTAGAAACAACTCGAGTCGCATCTCGTCTTTGTTAGGACCTGCAAAGTCACGATAACATGCGATGCTTCCTGGAACTCGGTTGCACGTAGCAACGTATTCAATGAAGTGATCGGTGAAGTAATATCCATCAGACATGATTTTGTAACAGATTAGTTTCCCTTCTTTATTTTCAGGATTCAGTGCTGTTAAGAATCCAACTTTTTCTTGAAGGTTGAGCGAGTCGCAACTCAGACTGGCCGGTTCTTGTTTAACCGTATGTGAAGATGAAGAAACACAGCCAAGCATTGTTGCAGCAACAAAGGCAATACTGTTTTTCATAACTGCATTGTTGACCATTTTAGCAGCCTCCCTTATATTGATTACAAAAACTTTCTGATTTTTATTTTACTCAATACGAATAATACGCATTATTTACTTACAGTATCCGAAAGTTCTTGACAAGAATCTTTAAAAGGAATATCGTGAAGCAATCTTGTTGCTATGGTGCTTGAACAAACCTTATTTCTCATTAAACCGCGCGGGATGGAACACGAGAGTGTGGTGATGGAGCGGCTCAAATCGATCGGCGACATTATCACATATCAAGTGTATGACTTTGCCCCGATGGACTGCATCCAAAGCCACTATGAACAGCTGCGCCAGACTTCTCCCGAAGTCTACAGCTGGTTCATCGAAGGATATTGCGGCAAAAGTATGTCCTCCGGAGTCCTGCAAGGAGAAGACATCATAGAGCGGATGCTTCTCATTACCGGCGACACGGATCCTGAACAGGCAGGGGCCGATACAATCAGGCACATGGCATATGTCCTGAACGGCGAGAGTCTTGCGAAGTCCATCCAAGAGAAGCGCATGTGCGATAACTTCATCCATCGCTCCAAAAAAGATGCTTTCAAGTTTGAACGCGGCATCTGGCACCCAGATGCCTCTTTTGTGGCTAAAGTATAAGAAAAGACCTATCTTCCAATATAATTAACAAAAGAGGCGTTGCCCATCCCAATTTTCGAGAAAACCCCTCAAAATCCGTACGTGGAAAGCTTAGACGAACTTCGCATTAAGCTTAACGACCAGCACAATTTCCGCCACCGCCTTTTCGCGAGAGATAGACAATTACTCATTCATACCGACAAGGGGGAAGCCCCACAGCGGCCATCGATCCGCTGGCACTCGATCTCAAGTCCGATTTCCGCTTCGCTTCAATCGGACGACGAACATTGAGTAGTATTGAGCGAAGCGAAATACTACGAGGTGGGTTGATAAGGGAGGCACTCCCTTATGGGGAAGTCGGTCCTCCACGAGCACAGACACATCACGAGCCTGGCGTGGTGGTGCAGGCCTCCTGCTGTCGTCACAACTCGCAGTGGGCGCGCTGCAGGCGTGCCCGCTCTTGAGATGATAAGAGCTATGCTCTTATCGAGCGATCGCGTCGAGCATCGCGGTGGCGGCGGCAAGATAAGTAATAGCAATTATTTTCGCACCAACCCCGCCTCATTATTTTGAAGTTGGCGCGCTTGTACTTATACGTTGAGACCAGATGTACGGATGAACTGCTGCGCGACCATGAACGCGATGGCGATTGCAAGCACGGTGAAGTAAACTGCCTTATTCCATGCGAAAACCTTTTTTCCATCTAATTGCCAGAGCGGTATCATGTTGAATACTGCGAGCCAGGAGTTTATGAAAAATCCATAGAAAGAGACTGCTTGTATGATCTTGGGTGGTTCCAAAAGCATAACTGCCAGAAAAAACAAAGCAAGTACAAGATTGATGATTGGTCCAGTCACCGCAATTTTTCCGTACTGGTCGCGCCTCACCCTGCTCAATATCATGACGGCACCAGGTGCTGCAAAAACAAAACCAAAAAATGACATCGCAATTGCGAGGAGGAGCATGAAGTCAAACGCACGGAATTCGGCCTTGAGACCATAGCGTTGTGCAACAACTTTATGGCCTAGTTCGTGCAGAAGAAATCCTGTGCCAACCGTAAATCCCGCTGCAAGTAAGCGCAGCAGAAAAGCAAATGAAAAACTGAATCCACCAAGAACTATCGCGAATGCGAGTGATATCGCTAGCCATGCCTTGACGAGATCTGCAATCTCATTATCGTGCATGGTGAATTTTCCGATGCGATGGAGCCCATCCATATGAGTAAATCAAACAATTCTATATATAATGTTATGCCCTGGTAGACGCTTATTTCTTTTTTGCTTTCACTCTATGTTTGCTCTTGAGCGCGGCATCGTTAACTACGTTCATCTTGCAAGGAACACCATACGAATACCCAACTTCGCGTCCTATGCGCTGTAATTTTAGCATGTTCGCTCTGCCATATACTTCCAGAACCCATCTGGAGTCGCATTGTGCTCGAAGATCCTCATTGTTCAGGTAGTATCTGCCGACGATGTGGGCTTTGAGAAAGAATTCGATTCCCAGGAATTCCACGCTCTGCGGCTGAAGAACTTCAACCAGATCGTGGTCGGGCCAGGGTGTTGGCTTTCCGGATGCGTCCGCAACGGCATATCCTTCTTGTTCAAGTTTATCTGCAAGAACTATAGATGGATATCTCCCAACATTGCTTGGCTCAGGAACATGCCCCAGATCCTCTGACACGACTTGCTCAAGGCTCCTGGGCTCCGCGAGTAGAATTCTATGGTCACGCTTATATTCTTGGAATTCTACAGAATCATACTCTTCGATGAACGGCACACCGTGTCGGGTCTCATGTGAAAAGAATGGCGCACAGTATCTGGTTTCACTAGAACAAAGAAGTTCAGGAAGTTCCATTGTTACCACTCTTCCTTGCGGATGGTAAAATGCCCAAATGCGTGCTATGCGTCTGGCATCAACAAATGGCCCTGTGCCTGCGGCGACTTTCGTGAAGCCTTCCCCGAGTCTTTTCCTGAAGACATCAGGTCTGCCGTACTTTCGTAATGCACTCGGTTTAGTGTTCAGTTTCAATGTGTTCATATAAGCACCCCGCGCAATATTATGTTCTGAATATTCAGTCAAAACTTTTGATAATATCTGTCAAACTTATCGGTTCGTCTATACTGATTTTGTACATCTTGACATATTCTGCAAATTCTTGTGGATCATACTCGCACGCCTCTGTGCCAAGCGACACAAATTGCTTGCGCACGATTCCTCTGTAATGTTCGAATGTTGAGATGTGTTCTTGACGATTATCAGTGAAGATCCACAGCGCAACAGGCCCCTCGCCGCGCCGCAGTTTTCCATGGCCGAATGCTGCTCGCGTGTATCCTTCCGCAAGCTTCTTTGTGAAAAGCGCCCTGTTTCCATATTCCTTTTGCGGATTAAATTCGATGCTCATCGTTTCATCTCTGCACAGCACGACGTGAATGCAGGTTCGCAGGGAACAGGACGGCCTTGCCTTCGACATTCACGTTCTTCACGTACGCCGCGCCATCATTTCCAAAGCGGTAATTTAACACGGCCTCAAGTTGTATTTCGTTGA
>JACRKM010000129.1 GCA_016219765.1 Candidatus Woesearchaeota archaeon | reverse complement strand
TTGTAATTTTCGTTGTCAACAACGATTTTAACGTCTAATACCCTGCTTTGATCGTCAAAGAACTGAATCATTTCCGGCAAATCAAGGTCAAAGAGCGCGCAGTGGATTTGTTGCCGCGCCCCCCGCATGAAGGCAAGCGTGCGGCCTTCGCAATCCTCTCTGGGGCAGAAGTACACCGCAATGTCTCCTGTTTCTTCGATGACCGGCGTGCGCGCCTTTTGTACTTTGTCAGCGATGTCTGTGATTTTTCCGGTGAGCTCATTGGAGGTTGTTGAATAGAATGCCTTGATCGTTGAAAAATTGATGGCGAGGTTATACAATATGAAGAGAAAAATGAATATTTTGATGATTGTGCGGAGCTTCATGCCTTCGCCCCTTGGGATAATCTCTGGCGCAGGTCTTTTGCGCTTTGCGCTATGCTTGTTTTTGTGCCAGGATACTTCTTTTCGAATGCGTCAAGCATTTTTCCAAGCGTGTTGCTTTTGTGGATCTGGCCGGAATATGGAATTTTTTTGATGGTGCAATACTGCTGTGTTTCTGTCCGGCTTAATGGCGCAAAAAGTTTGATCAGGTTTTTCTCTTGAAATTTTTGGGTATTATCTTTTCTATGTCCTTTTTTGTATGTTAAGATTTCTCGGAGGAATTTTTCATTTTCATCGTCCATTGTCCATGGCACAACAATGCGCTGCGCGGCGTGTTCTTTGAGGTGGCGATCAATAATGCCTGCATCGAATAATGCAGCAGCTGAAAGTTCTGCGTTGCTTAACATGGCGGTTGTGAGTTTCAATGGTATGTGGGTGAGGTGGCCTAATGCTTTGCTGCTTGTATCTTCAAGAAAGAGGACTTGTTCATCCCGCTTAAGGTCGTAGTTTCTGAGGTTTCTGCGCAGCTTGCGCTCACACAGGGCTGCAAAGCAGCTGTCGCATAAGCACTTATCGGCCAGCGTGTTCTTTGCGTGCTTGCTGACGCAATGCTGGCATACACTGGATAGGGTTTTGGTCATTGTAACTTAATGTTATTTGTGCGTTGTTTATAATGGCTTCCTGCGTTGTTTATAATAGGTTTATAATAGCTTCCGCTGCTCGTTATGCGGTAAATTCGAAGCAGCTGTTACTACTGCGAAATGCGGAAAAAACAAAAACTTTATATATGAAATGTTCTCATCGAATAGTAGAAATCTGTTGGGTGGTGGTTTTCCTTCTTTTTGCTAGAAAACCCCTAAGTATCTCGATCACCTCTTTTTCCCCGGCAGGGCCGCAGCAATGCGGTTCTGCCTGGGTTTTTGATCTCCGTTTGGCGAAAGAAGCTGAAATCGGACATCTTCCAATCACCTCTTTTTCCCCGGCAGGGCCGCAGCAATGCGGTTCTGCCTGGGTTTTACTCACAAAATAGAGATAAATAGAGATAAATAGAGTAATCCTAAACGCGAAGTGAAGACATGCCAGTCATTCGAGTCAGTGAATTTTCCGGAAAGCCGCGCCGGTCGTCGTACCAGCAGGATTGGGTGTTAGAACCGCATTACAGGATTATGGGCATCCCTAGTTTTGAGGATGTTGAGTTTACAGAAGGCTCAAATGAGAATCTTTCTTGGCCAAATGCGGTGCGGTTTGCTGCTGACCAGTATGCTGTGTTGCAGAGTGCTCGTGAGGCTGCTGCATTCCGCATCGAAGCAAATGGGCTGAATGGTGCGAATCACTATCAGGCAACGCGCACTTTCGTTGCGTATTTTAATGACGGGAATAGTTTCTATGCTGCTATCGATGATGCGCCGAGCAAGGAGAATGTTGTGCTTGCCCATGCACTGGAGGCTTTTGATTCGTATCTCCAAACGAGATCACACTTTCTGTTGCCGATGAAGGACCTTAAGGGAATGCTAAAGTGCGCTGAGAAATCTGGCCGCGTGGTTCCTGTGCCTGATAAGAGTCTGCTGAAACTCTCGACGGAACAGGTTGATGGTACGTCTGCCTTTGGTCATAATGTATGGAACCAGGCCATTTTTGTTGATACTGCAGAGCTGTACGCGGGAATGTTGTACCGGCGTGGTTATCACAACGGTTATGTGTCTACGTTCACACCGCAGACGCTCGAGCAAATCGGTGTGAGTAATAAACGGGCGGAAGTGCGGCCTCTTAGTCTTTGTGACATCAACTTCAGCGTAGAGTGTGTCCACGCCTACGGCCATTTCTCCGGCCACAGTCGCGCTCGCGGGGTACGCAACGCGCGATTTATGCAGTGACTTATGCAGTTGCCTTATGCAGTGAATTAGAAGGAGAAACTGTTCATAGCCTGCCAAGTTACACTCTATCCCTAGTTCCTCACCCGTATCTTCTTTCGTTTCTTGCGATGTGGCACGTGATGCAGTGTATACCGCTCGCCATCGCGTGACCGGAAACTGCTTAGGAGGCCATAAACGAAGGCGCCCACAAGTGCCCCGAAAAAGATGAATGCGAACTCCCTATAGGTAGCCACAAAGCGGCTGATGCGATCATATGGCGTTTTTTCTTTTGGTCGATGGAAGTAGATGTCAAGATCGCTCATCTCCAGTGCATACTCTGCGTAGATGAGTGCGGATGTTTTTTGGTCGCTTGAAAGCGTGTTCGCATATTCGTAGTAACTGTATGCGAGGATTGGAAAGACGCCATCATCTATTTGTTTTGCGATCTCGTACCTTGCTGCTGCAAGCTTTTTGGTGAGAAGCACATCGATCGCGTCTCGCTTGACCCCGATGAGCCCTGAAAGAACATCTGTTTCAGCTTTAGTCTGGATTGCTTTGAATAGGCACAGTTCGTAATCGCCGCGCGTATAGTAATCGTATGCATCAAGAATACTCTTATGGATATCAGTGAGGATTTCTGGAAAGAAGAGGCTGATGTATTGGTAGCGTTCGCCCACTTCGGAGAGTTTGTTGAGGCACGACGTCCTGAGCGATTTTTCATCAAGTTCGACGTGCTTGTTGCCAGTGCCGAAGAATTGCTGCCAGGAGATCGCGCTCTCGAGCCGTTCTGAAGCATACGCGAGTTCTGCAGAGCTATTGCTTCCTTGCTCAAGCGCTTTGCTCGCGTCGAGCATTCGTTCTTTGGTAATCATGTATGCCTGGAGGTCCGTGATGGTTTTTCGTTCTCGTTGTTCGATGTGATAGTCAACTGCCTTGAGATCTTTAGAAATGTTGAGTGTTGCTGCTGCCCGTTGTTCGCTGCTCAGATTCTCTAAGTAAAGAAGCTGGCTGTGCAGTGCGACATTTGCACCAAAGCAGAAGCTTGCAGCGCTGTAAGGGGTGTTGTTGCCAAGTGCGTCAATTCCCTTATCAAGGAGTTTTTCTGCGTCTTTGTTTGATTTCACAAATTGTTCGGTGATGAGTTCCTTGTCTGTTGGCGATTCACGAATTTGTTTTGAAAATCGTTTAGCTCTGTCACAGAGCGTTGTTCCAAGCTTCTGCATGGTTTTTGAGTACTGTTCATCGACGATGATGGGTTTTGCTTCTCGTGTGTAGTTCTTGCCGCTGAATGCTGCAAGCGAATCATCGAGGCTTTCGACTCCCGTGACTTTAATGTTCCAGCGTGCTGCAAGGTCGCTGATGTTGATGGTTTTGTTGTGTTCTTCATAGCTCATCTGTTCTGCCGGAATTAGAACTGCCGCGAGCCCTGCTTGTTTTGCGGCGTAGATTTTTTCTTTGATGCTTCCAACAGGCCCTATGAGCGCTCCTGAATTGATTGTTCCGGTCATTGCAAGCGAGTCATTGAGCGGAATCCCCCGGAATACTGCGACGGTGAGTGTCGCGATCGCTGCTCCGGCACTCGGGCCCCCGACGATTGCTGCAGGGCTTTGTATCGTATAGAAGAAGTCATAGGCATCGCAGTCCTTGTCCAGATACTTGCATGCGATCTC
>JACRKM010000127.1 GCA_016219765.1 Candidatus Woesearchaeota archaeon | reverse complement strand
ACACCAACACGTGGAATTCCATACCAGAGGGCAGACGTAAGCTGTCGCACAAAGAATATAACGTGGCTGGTGAGCATATTACTGCAGAGCGCGAAGACATCTTCACAGAGAATTATCGTGTTATGGTGTGCGACTATAACGTGCATGGCAAGATGGTCCGTGATGTATGTATCACAAGGCTCGTGGCGCCTGTGCAGCTTTGCGAACAATTAATGAAGAATGGCTTTAAGATTGCTGAAAAGATTGAGCGCGACGACGGCAAGCGCGTGTTTCTTGTTGCTCAGAAAGTGTGATCTAATTGTCGTTTCGTTAATTTAGTAGGCGATTCAGTTGCCTGGGTATCCGCAGGCCCATCACCTTAAGAAGTTCTTCAATGCAGTCCTCGATGCGTTGCCCCACCATTATAGAATATCCTTGCGGAAGATCTTTCACTTCAGTCACTTTTGAGAAGTTTGTGCGCACGTATGGCCCGGGCGCCAGTTGGATGTAACCCTCAAGATCTTTCTTCACAGGTGCTGTGCTGTCATTGATATCTTCTGAACAATAGAATGGGAAGTGAAATTCATCATTGTCATTCGGCAAGAATATTTTGTCCATTCCCACTGTTAGAACTTGCGTCGGCCCAAATCTATACACGTCGGGTGCATCGCCGATAGATGGAAACCCAAATTTAACTTCAATCCCGCAGATGAGTTCTCCTTCATTATCAGTCATGTCCACGTACGGTTCCATCACTCCAAAATATGGCTCTGGGAGTGCACCTTGCTCTATTCTCTTGTTTAGCTCACTCATGGCATGTTCCATGAAATCATCAGGGTCCATATAAGCATTAGATGGTTGGTCGTATATTTATTGATTTACTACCACTCAACGAGAACTCGAAATTATTTCGTGTTTCTTGTATTGTCATAAAAATCCGCCGAAAGCGCCCTACTTCGGGCTAAAGCCCGAGGCTTGACGGGCACTTTCTTTGACTGCGGATTTTTAGGACGCCAAAAAAGAGCCAACGCCCTAAAGGGCGGGGCTATCTTTTTTGAGCGTTTTATTAATGATTTAGGAGATGTCCTCGGAGAATTTGGCTAAGCATTACAGCAATAATGCTTTATTTTTGGAAACGGTCCAGAAAATTCCAGAATACTACATTTGATGCAAGTAGCGCGGCATTCATCTCTGTCGTGGTCGAAATGACATTGGCAGCTTCATATCCCTTGTCAGGGTCGCGCAGCATTGGTGAGACTTCATTGATATCGAAACCGAGGAGCTTGATTCCGTTCTTGTGGCAGTGCTGCAAGACTGAGTAGATGGTGTGTTCAACACTCGAAAGCGTCAGTCCGTGCGGCATCGGCGTTCCTGTACCCTGTATAAGCGCGCTGTCGATTCCATCAACGTCGATCGTGATCCACACAAACGGTGTCGTCACCTTGCTGAGTATTTTTCCGGTCTGGCGCTCGGAAATCTCTCCATTCAGAATTAAATTATCAGGCGTGATCACTCCACCATCTTTGAGTGTCTTTGCATTGTCGTAGTAGGCTTGCAATGGCTGGCTCGGGCAGAAGAAGATCCAATCTGCACGCTTTTCTTTTTTGATAAAACTCGCCTGTGCTGAATCAAACCTGTCGCGCACGCCGATCTGAAGAAGTGGAAATCCGTGATCGCGCGCCCGCTTCATGACGCACGCGTGGCTATGCTTCTGCTCCCAGTACGTGTCGCGCAGGTCAAGGTGAGCGTCGAATTGAAGGATCGTCACATCCCGCGGCTTATAGATTTCTGCCATCGCGTTTAGCGCGCCATTGAGGATCGAATGCTCGCCGCCCATGAGGAACAAGAGCTTTCCCGTCTTGAGTGTGTTCTTGCTCATCTGATAAACGTCATCGACCATCTGCCTGCACAGTTCTGCAGTCTTTTTGCCATCGAATATCTTGACTTTGCCCCTGCTTAATGTGCGTGGGTACTCAAGCACTCCTGCATTGTGGATCTTCACCTTGCTTGCCAGCGGTACGTTGAAGATCGGAACTTCCCATTCGATCTGCTGCGATGCGTCGAAGATCGCGTGCGGGCTCCACCAGGCTCCTTTCCCGTATGAGGCAGTCACGTCGAATGCGACCCCGAGTGCGACTACGTCTGCGTCATCAAAACGCGGGTTGTTCTCAGCGTCCATGAATGTGCCGAGCACTGCTTTTGTGTTGAGGTTTTTTGAAACGTCCATGAGAGATCAGTCAGATTCCAGAGCGTGCCTTACACAAACGTCTTGAGCGCCCACAGCAAGAGAAGGAAAATGCCTGCAAATAGGAGGAGCCGGAATAGGAAACTCAGGATTCCCGCGACGATCTTGTACACGATGACTGTGCCGACCAGTACGACGCACAATGCGACAATTGTTGTAATAAGTTCCATGCGCTCCCCAGATTGCGTAGGCTGGGAGAGGACAATTTGATATATAAATCTTCGGGGTTTGCGCATCCATAATTATTTAAATTTGCAGTGTCCGCGGGAATATCGTGGAAAAAGAAACAGCTCCGCCAGCATCAACACAGAGAAACATCGTGCTCTTTCTGTTGACCCTCGTCGCTGCACCTCTTGTCGTTGCAGCCCTCCTCAGCCATCTTGCAGGATCGGGCGTGGTCATTCTCGAGAGGAATCTGACATTCACCATCGAGACCGCGATCATCGTCACGTTCCTTGTCGGCTACCTCGCCCTGCGCAGGATGGATCACCGGTACCGGTTTCCGCTTGCGGTCCTGACAAGCAATATCTTTCTTGTGCTTCTCATTTTCTCAGGAGTTACCGGACTCTATCTTCTTTTCCTCAAGAGCCTCAAATGGAGCATTCTGGGGCACAGCGTCAAGTACTGGCACGTGATGGCATCCTACTTGATGGTGTTTTTTGGCATCATGCACTTTTCGCAGAGCTGTACATTGGTGTATCATACGGGCGGTGTCATCAGAAAGTTCTTTGGAAGGTTAATTAAAAAGAAAGCTGAGAAAAACGAGTAAGAAATAAAAGACAAAAGATTGGCTGATTCTTGCGTTTTAGCTGCACCCCATGCTATTCCCGCAATTGACACATTTGTAGCATGCGCCATTCCTGACAGTGATGTGCCCGCAGTCGCTGCATGGCGGCGCATCTCCCATCAGCTCTGTAAGCTGTTTTCCAAGGACGCTTGCGTCGCTTGCGGCGACTGCTGCATTTGTCGCGACTGCTACGTTTTGCATGGCTTGTATTTCTTGTGTTCCGCTTCTGCGATTATCGAGCACCACGCTGCTGTCGGGAAGATCATTGGGTTTCACATGCAGGAGATCTGTCCTGCCGAGGTATTCCATTGCAAGCACTCTGAATGCAAAATCTACAACAGATGTGCTCATCTTGATGTTGGGATGCTTCGTGAGTCCATTGGGTTCAAAGCGGGTAAACGTGAATGTGTCCACGTACTTTTGTAATGGGACGCCGTGCTGTAATCCCAAGGATACCGACAATGCGAAGCAGTTCATGAGGCTTCGAAAGCTGGCGCCTTCCTTGTGCATATCGATGAAGACCTCTCCAGGAGTTCCGTCTTCATACTCGCTTGTCCGCAAGAACACCTTCTGGCCGCCAACAGCCGATTCAATGACAAGGCCGCGCCGTCGTGCAGGCATCTCGCGAAGCGTCTTCATAACAGCGTGCGCAGCAACTGGTGCCGCTTCAGAAGTTGTCGCTGTTTTTGCATCGCCAGCTCCTGAAGTGCTGAGCGGTT
>JACRKM010000124.1 GCA_016219765.1 Candidatus Woesearchaeota archaeon | reverse complement strand
CGGTACGTATTTACGAAGTTGGTCGCCGTATATTTCTCCCGCCCTCTTTGCAAAAAAACGAAGTGGTGAATTTATATAATCAAAAGACACGTGCAATCCCCGACGGTAATGCTTCCAAGAATCTGATCCGGCAGCCTCTTCATTCGGCGTGGCAGGACACGGGATTACGGGAGCAGCACTAGAAGCGGCCAAAGCTAATGATTGGTTTGTTAGCGATGGCTCTGGCGATTTCGGTTTTTCGCCTGCAACATCTGATACCGCTGCTGATAAACGGTTTGTGCTCAAAATTGGCTGTCCTTGCGTGTCGTCAGCCTGTGCTGTTCGCGACGTTAGCGAAAGCGCAGACGTCACGAGTAACGCCATAATCCTTGCTTTCTTTTTTACGACTCCGTTAATTAAGAATCCGTTAATTGAACCAGAATTTAAAGGCGTGCTTTGAGACACCTTTTTCTCCAAGGTTTCCATTGTATCACCCTATACGTTCACCATCACATCACGCCGTTGCAGCTCATCGCCATCACGATTACAACCCCACTTCGTTCACAACAATAATTCTCCTAAACACGGGTAGAGCTTAGATGTAGCCAGGTGCCGTGAGCCTTTGTGTACGCGCTCTGTCCAGCAAATTCCGTCGTGAAAAATGCTTTATAATGCTTCTTGTTCCCGTATTTAAAATCAAAATCTGCCTGTATGAAAACGCAACATCCCAACCAAATGCGAAATTCTTACGAGTTATTGATGTGAGTATATAAACCCGCCTGCGCGGTGGTCTAAAATGCTGTATATATAATAAACCATGAGAACCACCGAACTTGAGCGATAATCAGGCAGAGCCTACAATTCGGGGCGGAAATCCTTAACGTTAACAACCCAGTCACAACCAGGTTCTGTCAAGCGATGTATCCTCCCCCAGAACTTCTGCACGCCTATTAGTGTTGGAAAGAAAATCTCATACATTTTGCCTGAACGAACAAAATAACTATGATCAAAATCAAACACAACCAGCTTCCTGCCATCACAACCATACAATTCGCGCGTCTGAGTCTCAAACTCTGCCAGTTTACGCGAGACGTGCAGGGGATAATCAACAACTGTCGACACAAGGCCTCTTCCTTTGTCATCCTTCTGATGGAACGACTGCAACAGATGCTCTGATACATTAGGAGAAATATAGTTTTCTGTATCAACCAGCCCATCTGAGTTCTTGTAAACGCTCACTCCTCCCTCACCGTATCTCTGTTTATACTCCTCAAAACGAGCAAGCGTCTCTTCAACATGATTGACAATATCATCGATTGATGGGCCGGGCGGGCTATACTCTCTGCAATGCGAAAAAAAAGCTTCAAGAACGCTACTGGATGGTACACGCACATCATCTTCAACGCCAAGATCCTTTGTCATAAATACCACTTAAATGTCTAGTAATTGCTGTTGTAAGCATGTTCTGCTGCTTACATACTCCCGCCTGCGCCAACGTATAATAAATGTCTCGTGTCAAAATTAAAGAAAATGAAAAAAAGAAATGCACTGTTTTCAGTACGGCATGGAATCGGGGCGTTTTTAACAACATCCAGCTGTAGGTGGTTGGTGCGAAAATAAACAACCGGACTATACACTAGCAGGCACCGCTCCACTACGTTTCGCTATAAGAGCATAGCTCTTATCAACTCAACAGCAGGCACAAGGCCTGCTTCGCATCAAACTAATGCTTGTTCGTTTAACACCACGCCAAGCTCGTGATATGTATATGTTAACTGAGGACCGACGTTCCCCGATGTGCCTTCCCCATAAGGGAGTGCCTCCCTTATTATCGAAAATCAAAGATTTTCGGAACATCCAGACTATCTGGATGCAACCCACCTCAAGACGGGCATGAAGCCCGTCGAATCATTACAAGTTTCATCACTTTCGTCGTCCGATTGGAGCGAAGCGGAAATCGGACTTGAGATCGAGTGCCAGCGGATCGATGGCCGCTGGGGGCGTTCAACTTGTCGGTACGCACACGTTTCTTGTCATCTCTCGCAGAGAGGCGGCGGTGTTAAACATGCCTGCGATGCAGAAGCAAACAATTTCGCACCAACCCCCCAGCTGTAACAAACTTTAAATAATTGCCTGTGTCATATTAACCAATGGTGTATCATTTCTTCTCCAAGTGGAAAGAGACAGAGTCTGAAGTGTTTTCTATCAGGAAGGAATTGGTTGATATCGAGCGGCACTACAAGCTGAGAATCACTTTGTGGGAGAGAATTTGGCGCAGCCGCAGTGAGCATGAGCTTGATTTTCACAGCGCGAAGAAATTGCTGAAGCTCTATCGAGCTGCAAAACACATCGAACTGTACGAGACCGTCATAGAGAAACTGAGGAAGATTTCTTCGATTGGACTTTTGAATGCACAGGAGGTGACTCAGTTTTATGATTTAAGCGTGCGCCTGCTTGAAAAAGCAACCGAAGAGAATCAACGTGCCAATGCAGTTCTTCAGGAGATTATCGCGGGAAAGCTGCCAGAGGCTGCAAGCTTATATGCTATTCAAGATTTATTGAAAGATGAGTCGGAATTCTTTAAGATCGAAGATGAGAAATTCAAAAAAGCAGAGGAGACATTCCTGCTCAAAAAGGAACCCGGGCCGCGACTGGGCACGTACCAGCCGATCGTGCGGGCAATCATGAGCGGCGACGTTGTGTTCAAGGACAAAAGCCTGTGGGTCGGAAGCAAATCAATCCAAGGACTCACCGTAGTTCATAATAAATTAATTTTGAAGGGCGATCATTATACGTCGCTGCAGAACGCGAGGTGGATCCAAGGCGATGTCTACGTAAAGCCATCAAGGCAAGATCCTTACAGTTACTTTGTTGAACGAGGGAAGCTTGGAGGAGTGAATCAACGTTCGGTCCAGAAATTATTGGGGATTTCTGCTGCAGAAGCAGTGGTCGGACTTGAGATTGAAATCTTTCCTGAGCAGTTGTATATTCGCGTTCAGCCGCATTTGCCGATCAAGTTCGCGATCGCGAATCTGGAGCCGAATCAGGTGAGAAAAGTTGTTCAGAAAGCGACCGCAGTCGCTGCTTAGAGCTGACTTTTTAGAGCGTAGCGAGTTGAGGGTTTAAACCCCTGCCCTTTAGGGCGTGGGAGGAGGTCATAAGTCGCAAATGAGTTTGGATGGTGGGAACGTGAGTTTTTCGTTTCTAGGTTGGTGAGGGGAGTTCCGTCAGTAGTTTAGGTTGATGTGGTAATTTCGTTCAAAAACGTAACATTTATATATTGTTCATTATTATTGAATAATCATTCACTTATATTGAAAATGATACCGAAGAATACTGCAAAGGTAATCAGGTTCCTCTCAAGGAATATTGATAAATTTGGCTATAATATTAATCAGATAGCTAAGTTGAATGAAGTTAGCGTTGGTAGTGCATTCAAAATTCTCAAGGAACTTGAGAGGGATAGGTTAATCATAAAGAATGAAATTAGCAATGCTTCTCATTATAAGCTGAATTTTAATAATCCTGAAACTACAAAACTATGTGAACTTCTTCTTTTAGCAGAAAGGAGAACTCTCAAAGGATACGCCAAAGTGTATGCAGACGAAATTGTAAAATTTAAAGATGCCGAAATGATTATTATTTTTGGTTCTGTTCTGAAAGGAAAAGAGTTTAATGATGTTGATGTTCTCTTTATCACAAACCAAACTAAAAAATTAAATAATTTTTGTTTGGAAATTTCTAAAGTCAGAACCAAACCGGTTGTCCCGTTGATTATGAAGCAGGAAGATTTAATAAAAGCAATGAAACAAAAGAAAGAAGCCATCGTAAACATGATG
>JACRKM010000018.1 GCA_016219765.1 Candidatus Woesearchaeota archaeon | reverse complement strand
TTGTCGATACTGGCCGCAGTAAAGTTCAGGTCGTCGCCATCGACGTCAAAGAAGTTTGCTGAAAGGTTGATGGTGGCATTCGCCGTGTCCTGGGGCCAGGTAACATTACGAACAGGATTTGAAGTATTCAAGCTTGGCGCGTCATTGGCTGCCGTCACTGTCAGCGTAACTTCATTGCTCTGCGCTGAGTTCGTCCCGTCGGTTGCAGTGAAGTTCACTGTACGAACACCGGTGAAGTTTGCGGCAGGCGTGAGCGTCACAAGACCCGTATCGTTATTGATGGCGATTGCAACGCTTGCAACAGTTGTAGCCGTAAAGTTGAGATCATCATTATCAGAGTCTGAGAAATGGCTGGTGAGATTAATTGATGTATTAACCGTGTCCTCGGGCCACGTGACATTTGGCACTGGATTTGATGCATTGAACTGCGGGGCAGCGTTAGTTATGTTGGGCCCAGACTGATTTGTTGTTATCGTAGTGTTAAATCCATCGCTGGCCAAAAAGAAAAAAGAGTTATTTCCCTTTCCAATGGTGCGATTGACAAAGAATATCTTCCCATCAGTCACATTAGTATCTGCACTGTCTGCTGCAGCAAGTGAAAAAGTGCTCACGAGCACTGTCACGTTTACGGATGAAGGGAGTTCGTTATCAGCATCAGTGTAGTTGACAGTAAAATTAAAGATTGTCGATACGTTTCCAGATCCTGGAGATACTGCGCCCATCGTCAACGTCGGGGCATTATTAAAAATGGTAACATTGACTTTCGGAGAACTGTTGCCTGCATAATCAGTCTCAAAGATCGCGAAGAACTCATAATTCGTGAAATCGCCAGTAGCGTTTACAGTCCAAGTGATATTACACGTGGCGTTTACTGCGAGGTTTTGCAGGCACGAAGCGTTGCCTGGATTAGGCGAAACCGTATAGAAAGGCACAGCACCCGCCACGGTGGAAACATCGCCCTTTGAAGTAGCTGCATCAAGCGCATCAATGCGGGTGAATGTAAGTCCGGTTCCTGAGTCCGCAAGGGGTACACCATTGAATTTGAGAGCGTGCTCGATCAATAGGGGCGAGGCGTTCTGGCTGAATTTCTCGCGGTAGTACTGCTGGATAAGGGCCGCGGCACCAGCGACATGCGGTGCTGCCATTGACGTGCCGAATTTTCCCGCGTGGCCTCCTGTATAAGATGTAGCTACAATCGAACTACAAGAACTCCCTCCAGGAGCAAAAAGGTCGAGGAGCAAACCGCGATTCGAATACGAGGTGATCGCGTCGGCTTTGGACGATGCGCCAACGCTTGTCGCATTCGACACACACGCCGGAGCCGAAATGCCCGCAGTATTCCCACTCGAAGCTCCATACCCCTCATTTCCTGAAGCGATTGATACAAATATCCCATTCGCGACTGCAGTAAGAATAGACGGCCCGCTTGAATGAGCATCGCAGTGCGCGCTCTGGCGCCCAGAATCTCCAAGGCTCATCGTGATGACGGTAATGTTAAGCCGAGATGCATTATTCACACACCAGTCTATGCCTGCAATGACATTCGAAAACGATCCACTGCCTGATGCATCCAATACCTTTATCGCGACAAGATTTGCGCCAGGTGCAACACCCTTGTACGTCGCATCTTCAGACGCGACGATCCCTGCAACATGAGACCCGTGACTGTTATCGTCACTGGGATTGTCATCGCTATTAACAAAATCATGGCCGCCGATTACCTTGGAACATGAACGATCATTGATGTTGCTTGTAAAGCTGCACGATCCGAAATCGGGATGCGTAAAATTTATTCCAGTATCTATCACACAAACAGTCTGCCCGCTGCCCGTAATGTTGTTAGTGACCACCCTTGCGCGCACATCGTCGGCATTGATCAACGGCACGGAATCAGACAGCGCGGCTTTCACTTCTCCATCAAGATATACGAATTCTACATCCGGATTCATCACTAATTTTTCAAGGCCTTCCAGAGAAATGTCTCCGGCGAGCTGGTTCACGGTAGAGTACTGGAACTTGAGATCAAATTCTGAATCATTATCCTGCTCCAACCGGGCTTGCGCCACAACGCCTTCTGTGCTTTCCATTGCTTCGCTCTTGATCCGCTCCTCACGTTGCCTCATAAATTCTCGAATATCGAGGCGCGTCGCCTGCAACTTGTCTAATACATCATCCTGCTGCAATCTGATCAATGACTTGCGCAACATTAGAAGCTCTTCTCGTGATGCTCCTGCATCCTTCACAGCGCCTAAGAGCTTCTTTCCCTTCCGTTGGCTTTGCTGGCTCTTTTTTGCTTTTGCCTTGATGTACGCCTGTTCACCTGCAGCAATATCATCGTCGCGCAGCTTGATGATTACTGCTGCTTTCGATTGATTCTGCAAGATTGTGAACAACCGCTTGTCGGCCTTATCAGAACTGTGTGCCATTGCAGCCGTTTGTTGTGCCGATGCCTCGATAGGATCCAGGGTCGCCCGGATATTCAAGCAAGGGCCGCCTACGCACTTCACGCCAGCAGAGAAATTGAAAAAACGATACTTCGTTACGTTCGTGGCGGTATTGGGCGTCAGCGCATATGGCTCAAGATACCCGTGCTCTTGAACCGAAATATTATAATTACCATCAACGTTGCCAGAGAATTCGCTGATATTTACAAAGTATGTGCCAGTCGTCGGAGCTTTCCAGGCAATCTGGGAGAAACGAACCACACCTGGCTCGATATCATCATTCTCAACAAGCCGCGTTGTGCCATCTGTATCGTATAGTGCAATGACTGTGTCGGTCGTTGACGCCGCAGTGAGATTCAGTGCCTTGATGAAATATACCAAGCCTGCAGTTGTGTTGAACTTGATGTAATCTGCATCTGTTGAGGAGGAAAAGTTGTGCGTCTGCGGCACACCATTTGTGTTTATGAACGTTGCATTCGTGTGGTTGTTGTCTGGTTCAAAAGCATCTGACAATGCGTACGCTGCCGAAGCGCTGGCGAGGGATGCAAAGAGGCAGAAAACTAGCAAAATCACCAATTTTTTTTGCATGCCTCAAACCTCTTTGCCGTTGCCGGAAATAAGAGGGTGCCGGGTTTAAAAACGTTTTGCAGTTTAACGCTGCGAAAGTGCCCTATTAATGGTTGATATCATCTATTACTTCTATGCGGGTGATAGACGAATAAGATGAATAAAAACCAGAAAAAGAAAGAAAAAAAGAATAAGGAGGATGAAAAGAAAAAATTTAGACCAACAACTTAGTAGTAGGTCTGACCGCTGATCTCGTCCTCAGCTTCCTCGTCTTCTTCGTCCTTCTTGCGGTTGAAGGCAACGATCAAGCCAACGACAATCAACAGCACAACAAGCACAATCAAGCCAATCTCGAGGCCTCGCTTGAGCTTATCCCAACTACCTGCCTGTTCGCCTTGCGGCTCACTGACTTTGGAGGTCATTGGAATCTGCTTGACAAGCGCTCCTGTTGAGTCCTTGACGTCCACCGAGAACATGTGTTCCCCGGCAGTCGCAGTCTCCTTTGCGGAAACGTAGACATAGACTGACTTTGATTCGCCGCTGCCAAGTGTGACAGTCTGCAACGGGCTGACTTTGACATTTGCCCAGTCA
>JACRKM010000126.1 GCA_016219765.1 Candidatus Woesearchaeota archaeon | reverse complement strand
TCTGGACGGCTTCAACATTGAGTTCGCCGCGGCTTTTCAGATACCCAGCATACACGTCACAGCACCCGCATGTTTGGGATTTGTAGACGGTTACTTGTTCTCCTGCAAGACTGGTGCCTGTTTGACTTTCACCTACAAAGACAAACCCGACGAGGAAAACAACAATGATTGCAAGTGCGATCCCGCCGATCATCAATTGGTTTTTTTTCATGGTAGCGCTCCTCACTCTCTCACTGTCGCTCTTAATGACAGCAGCCGTGGTGCTTGTTGCGCTGGCTGGTAGAACCTTTCTCAAACTCCTGCACGCACTTGGCAGAGCAAAACCAGTTGCCGTCCTTGGTGATTCCCTCTCCTTTTTCTTCCTTCATTCCACACACCGGATCCCTTTTTTTAAAAATGCTGAACATTTTCAGCAGCCTCCAACCATGGTCGGCAGGGAATTACCACTGCTACTGCTCTTAGCCGCAACTTGATCCGGATGCATGCGTGCCATCATTTCTTCATACGTTTCTCCGCCTTCGTTTGCATTGTTTGCATTTGTGGCGCGCACAGCGTTTCCGCTCAACGCGGCCTTCATGGATTTGATCTGAAAAGCCTGCACGACAGAAATAAGCAGGATCAGAACCATCATTCCAACGAGTAAATAATTTTTCATGTTTCCGCCTTCACTTGTTTTATTAGACTTATTTTTGCAACAATCGTCTTCCATATCAGCAGCCTCCGACCATGCCTGTACCGCTCGTAGACGCTTTACTCTCGATTCCGCGGTATTTGTTCGAAGCAAGATTGATGTAATTGAGCTCTACGCCCTGCTGCTGCAGGACCTTCGCCTTCGTGGTAATCGCTCCTGGAAAGAACAGCGTCTTCCACTTTCCGAGCTCTTCAAGAACCTGAGCATTGGTATACTCACTGCCGTGATTCTTTAGAAGATACTTCGCTAAGCCTCGCATGGCGTAACTATGCGCGCACCCGCAGGCAGCATCACCATTCTTGTTTATAATTGCCGGAGCACCGCAGCAGTACTCACAACTAATGCTTCCCGCGATCACGATGTATCTTTGTTTATCTTCACCCGACAACGTTATCTTATCGTCTAATCGCCCCAGTTTCTGAATCGTGGCATCAGCCTTCTGCGGTGCCGCTGCAGAGACGTCGTCAAAGCTTACGCTAAGCTCTTTTCCATAAATAGCGGGCACGCCCTTTGGTATGACGTCAGGAGCGCCGGCAAGGCTTTGTGATTCTGAAATTTTCGCTTCAGCACTTGCTCTGCCTGTGAGAGCTGCTCCAGAAGCATCGGCCGATATTAAGGGTAATGTTTGGGCAGCCACCACAAGCGTTCGCATCTGGTATGCGTTGAACGCTATGATAAACACCGTCGCAATAAGCAGGGAGACGGTAAGGTTTTCCCAACTTGAATTGTTGTTATCATCTGATTCCATAGTAAAATTCTCCAACTAGCGGTAAAAGAACGAAACAGCATATGGATGTAATGGTGAAACTAGTTTCGTATTTGTTTAGCTCTTATGCTCACAGCGCCGCAACGACGCTCGCCACATAAGGGAGTGCCTCCCTTATTATCGAAAATCAAAGATTTTCGGAACATCCAGACTATCTGGATGCAACCCACCTCAAGACGGGCATGAAGCCCGTCGAATAACGACACGACGCCCGCCATTTCCCGTCTTATTTACTTGATGCGGCCTTGTTTTTTGTGACAAATCATTCCTGCGCCGCCAAGACACCCTTCAGCGTACATGTGGTCACTATCGTTTCCACACCTCTCTGAGGTTTACGCTGCGGGGTGTCAGATGTCTCAGGCATGATCGTGAGACAATCCAACAATCCCGTGTCATTACGTTAGAACATTCAACTGCACAGTCTGGCCTCCGCTCGCAGGTCGGTGGCGAAGCTGTGAGAGTGAAACCTTATGAGTATATGAGAAGAGTTACTTGAGAACAATAATATTAGTCATTCCACGGCGCTTGCGTTCCAGGATATCCTTCATTTCAAGGCGATCAAGGATGCGGGTAACCTTTACTTTGCTAAAATCGGTTTCTTTCAGCAGGTCTCCTTGGAAGCCTGAGCCGCCTTTGGATTTCAGGATTTCATATACCTTACGCTCTTCTTCATCACACTGTGATGTGTCAACTTCCTTGAACTCACGTTTCATCTTAATGTTTTGCCCAAATGGCTCGGCCACAAATATCATGTACACCCCAAAGGCAAGCATGACAAAGCCTATCGCAAAGGCAGACATAATCATCCAGGAAACATTACTATTGTGTGCTGGGCACTGATCCATTGGGATATTGTTCTCATGGAATTTTTCACACAGGACCTTCCCTTGTTCATCTACATCAATCTTGACAAATCCCAGTATGAAAAGCAAGATAATAGAAAATCCAACAAGGACAGAACCAAATGTTCTAAAATTGACGTTCATAAGGGTCATTTTCGTGATGTGCTTTATAAATTTTAGGAATCATTTGCGTGTATTTGTGTGCATAAGAGAGCCAGAGCATT
>JACRKM010000123.1 GCA_016219765.1 Candidatus Woesearchaeota archaeon | reverse complement strand
TCTCTTTAACATAATAAAGACATATTTTGCCTTATTCTGAAAAAAAGCCTATTTCTGAAGTATTTTCAAGAATGAGAGCTTATTCAAAATAAACTCGTACTGAAAATTCTTCTTTTCAGGCTCGTTTACTGTTTTCCCGCATTTAGAACATGTATTTGTGTTCTAAATGGTATATTCAATTTTCCATCAAGAAAGCAGGTTGTTTATAAAGGTTTGGTTTAGTTGATAAAGTGTGTTATCCCGAAATTATTTCCCTACGGTGAGTTTTTAAGACCCTATTTTCTGTGCAAACACGATTTCTTGTGCAAATCATCAGCAAACCAAACCTTTAAATATGTAGTGTTCATACTTTCAGTGCGGATTAACACTTATCAGACCATTAAAAAGGATTTCAGATACTTATAATAACAGTCAGAATAATTATCTGATTGGCAGATTTTTCGTAAGCAAGTAAAATGTTTATTCCATTCTAGAAAAGAGGCAAGAGAGATGAGGAAGTACCCTAAGATCGTCCAGTGCGACGCGCGTGGACAAATTGTAATCCCAAAGGATGTTCGCCAAGAACTCGGGATAGATGCGGGCACTGGTTTCTGGATGTTTACAGTAATGAATGAAGGCATTCTTCTTAAAAAAATCCCGCTTGAAGAGCTCTCGCAACACGAGCATCTCGTTTCTGAAGTGAAAGAGCACGCTGCCAAGATCGGCGTGAGCCCCAGAAACATCGACAAGGCCGTCGAACGGCACAAAAGAAAATCTGGAAAACTCGAAGAGCTATGATCATCGTCCACAAAAAAGGTGAATTGGTTCTGGTAGCTCTTGCACTCTTAGGTCTGATAGCGACGGCGGTGTTATTCTCGACTCAGCGAGGGAACGAGGTGACCGGAATAGCTTCATCGTCAAGCGGAACTCTTGGTGGAGACGGAAGCACCGCCAGAGTAACAATCTGGACATGGGTCTTCGCTATGGTTTTTGCAATAGTCCTCGTTGGCGGCGTCGCGATCGCGCGCTACCGCCACGTTTCCTTGGACAAACCCCTAACTGAAATGTGGACGGGTTTGGATCTGACTTCTGAAACTGGTTTACCTCAAGCTTCTTCTGAAGTTGCCAGACTCGTCCACCCTTCTTTAGAAGAGCAGCAAGAGGCGATTTCGCAATCAGCACTGCACTCAACAAGAGCGCGAGAAACAAGAAAGGTTGTGAAAAAGCGAGCCGCGATTTCAGAGACAAAACGTCTTGAGCTGCTGCGATACATCTATCGTGCTCTTGGCGCAGGATTTGAAGAGCGAGTCATTCGTGGGGCCCTTGTTGACCATGGATGGCCAAAAGAAATAATCAATGATGCATTTGAACAAATTCGTAACACCGATAAGAAGATCGAGCGGGCAGATCTTGGCTCACAGAATGTTCAGTTAACACAAGCAATGGACGCAATCAAGCGGCTGAGAACACAAGGCACGTCAAAGGAGGAAATTTCAGCCGCGCTTGCGCGCAAGGGATGGAAGCCGGAAATCGTCGATCAATTGATGAAGAACGTTCAATAGTGTTTCAACAGTCATCCTGAAGCACACATAGTATAAGTATAAAGTAAGAAATCATTCTGAAAATTGCTGAAGAACGATGAAAATAAAAAAAGACACTCACGCGATAGGTAAATCACCAAAAGTAGTTTTCCTTAAGGGAAAGAAACAGTTTATAGAAGATTTAGACCGTGAAGTTCGTGTCGTGAAACAGAGCAGTTATTTTGTGGAAGATTTGGCACGTGATTTTCATACTAAGTACGGCATCATCAAAAAAACAGACCTGCAGAAAGGTGGTCGGGTGCAGTCCGATAGCGAGAAGGAATTTTCTGTCTTTGATGCTTTTTTTATCGACAAATACCGCAGGATCAAGCGGCTGGCGCAGATTATCCCGCTAAAGGATATCGGATTCATTTTAGCAAAAACCGGAGTTGGGAATAGATCGCTGGTCGTAGAAGCTGGTTCGGGTTCAGGTGCTTTGTCGATATTTCTTGCTCGCCACGTCAAGCAGGTAGTGAGTTACGATATTGATGCAGATAATCAAGATGTCGCAAAGCGTAACGCAACAAATCTTCAAATCAAAAATATCACGTTTAAGCTGAAAAGCATTTACGAAAAGATCGATGAAAAAAATGCTGACTTGGTATGTCTGGATGTGCCCGAGCCGTGGCTCGCGATAGGTACCGCGAAGGATGCACTCAAGCAGGGAGGTTTTCTGATGTCATACAGCCCGACGATCCTCCAAACTGCAGATTTCGTGAATGCGATCCACAGCAATCCTGATTTTGTTCACCTCAAGACGGTTGAAGTAATTGAGCGGGAGTGGGAAGTCGATGGACGGAAAGTCCGGCCTACCTCAAAATCAATCATTCACAGTGGATTTTTGTCATTGGCGCGAAGGATGTGAATGAAGATGATCAAGATGAGACTGTGCGCGCAGCGCGGTTGATGACTTTGGCCCGTACACTGCTTGCAAAAAACCCCCTCGTTCAAATCAAGAAGCACATTCGAGTTGTCGGTTTTGATGACGCGCCTTTCAGGAAGAACAAAGACAAAAAGACATGGGTGATCGGGACGGTCACACGCGGCGGAGATCAAGTTGACGGGTTTATGTCTTTTCAAGTCAATGTCGATGGAGACGAAGCGACTGATAGCTTGATTGAGTGTGTGAATCGGTCCCGCTTTAAGCATCAGCTGCAGTGCATTTTTTTAGACGGCATTGCTGTCGGAGGATTCAATCTAATAGACGTTCAGAAATTGTCACTAAAGACTGGTCTTCCCGTCATAAATGTTATGCGTGATTACCCGGATTTTGAGAAGATGAAATCGGCGATGCAGAAGATAGGCAGACTTGACAAATGGGAATTCATTGAACGTGCCGGTCTTGTGAGCAAAGTGGAAAACCTTTACGTACAGTCGGTTGGAATTCGGAAGGACAGGATTGCGCCGCTGCTGAAGATTGTGTGTACGCATTCTTTCATTCCGGAGCCGATTCGGTTGTCCCACTTGATTGGAGCAGCATTGGTCCTTGGCGAGAGTAAAGGAAAAGCATAATAAAAAATAGCGTAAAAACGGTTGAGCGGTGAGTGTTGTGAGAAGCATTCGTGAGAAACTGAAAGAAGACATTGAACAATTTCGAAAAAACTTGCTCGCGAAAACCCACATGGAGCGGGAAGGTAAGCGTCGGAAAAAAGGGAGCAAGCAAAAGGACGTCGATTGCAAGTTTTGCAGACAAATAAAAGAGAAGAACGGCATCCTTTTTGAGAGCGAGCATTTGGTTGTAGTATTCGGTCGACCACACCACAAAGGGCACCTGGTCGTGATGCCACGCCATCATGAAGAAAACCTTCTACGGCTGCATGAGAAAACGCTTGATTCATTTTTCAATGATACCATCTTGGTGATGAAGGCGCTCGAGAAGGCAATCAAGCCCGACTTGTTTAATTTGGAATACTTGGATAATTGGGATAGCCACGTTCATTGGAATTTGTATCCAAGATTTAAGAGCGATCCTGATTACGGCAATCCTCCGGTCATTCCGAATAAGGGCGAACCATTTAAGCAGAAAACGCTTTCAAGCAGAGAAATAAATATTTTTATGCATGAACTTGCTAAGATCAGATCACGTCTGGAATAGAAATACAAAATAGGTATTTGTTTAGCTCCCGACTCCGTAGCGCCGCCACGACGCTCGCTACGTATGTGAGAGTGGAATGAGTATTTCAAGAGCTGTACGATCGTATCCTTTCCTCGCTAGCTCGCAGGTAGGTGGCGGCGCTATGAGCTAAACAAATACCAAAATAGAAATACAAGATTCAAAGTGGCGCCATATATGGTGAAGACAAAAAGATCAAAGATGAATAAAGCTCATATCACACCATGCCATGCCTGTGATCTTCTCAAGGATCCAATTCGGCGTGGCGCACGTTTGCTGTACTTGTCAAAGCATTTCGGAGCGTTCGTCGTTGACGAGCCGCTTTTCAGACCCCACATCGATCGCAAGGATGGTGGTCATCTGGCCATTCTTCCGCGCAGGCACATGGTGGATCGCAGCGAGTTCACCCGTGAGGAAGCAGAGGAGTTCATCCTATTATCAATGGCAGTCGGCGGCGCTATGTACAAGGCGCTTCCTAGTCGGAGAATCAAGCTGGCCATAATCAATTATCAACAGAATGGCAACTGGAGTGTTGATCGTCATGGGGGGCCGCATCTTCATCTGCATCTGTACGGCCGCGCTCGTGATAGCAAACATCAGAAGCACGGAGAGGCACTCTACTTTCCGCCGAAGGGAGATCGTTTCTACAATGTATTCAAGCCGTTTAATAAAAACGACGAGAGTGCTCTAAAGCGTGCTCTCTTCTCAATAATGCTTGACAAGAAATACGCCTTGCTGAAAAAAAGAAATCTGCCATAGATAACACTCAGCTGTAGTACAGCTTGTTCTCCGCTTTCTGTTCTCGGTCCATTTGGCTTCCGGGCTTGTTCGCGCGCGGT
Source organism: Candidatus Woesearchaeota archaeon (assembly GCA_016219765.1). Taxonomy (GTDB): domain Archaea; phylum Nanobdellota; class Nanobdellia; order Woesearchaeales; family UBA11576; genus JACQX01. The sequence goes on along the minus strand of JACRKM010000123.1, from coordinate 2,034 downwards.
CGGTTCGATTCATGGTCACGCCGGAAGGTCATGTTGAGATTAGAAAGGAACTTGTTCATGCCATCCTGCATGGAAAACGGCCCATGCACCTCACCACGTACCGCTGGCTCTCCGTCAAAGACCATGATTTTTTTCGAGAGGTAGTCGATAAAGAGGAGGTCGTGATCGATGACGATGCAGCTTGTTCCACGCAGTTCCATGAGGTCGTGGATGATGCGCGACACAAGCAGGCGTTGTTCGACGTCAAGATGCGCACTCGGCTCGTCTAGAAGGTACAGGTCTGCTTTTTGTGAGAGACAGTGCGCGATTGCGACGCGTTGCAGTTCTCCTCCTGATAGCTGGTCAAGCTGTTTGGTGAAGAGTCCCTTTAGGTTGAGCGGCTTGATGAGCTGGGCTTCGTATCGCGCTATGGCATCGTGCAGGACCGTTAGGACGAGCTCGGAGTTCGGCTGCAGGTATTGTGGCTTGTACGCTACCATGACCTTCTCATCAATGACGCCGAAGTCCGGATCCATGGCCTTGGCGAGCATCTTGATAAACGAGGTTTTTCCGATGCCATTCTCGCCGAGGATTCCAATAATATCGCTTTGCCGTATGGAGCCGCCGGCTGCGCTCAGCAAGAAGTTTCCGAGTTTTTTTGAAACGTCCTTCCATGAGCTAACAATCGTTTTTCCTTCCTTGTGGTCTGGAGGCTTTGAACCAAAATGAATCTCGTGATCGCGAAATCGGATGTTTTCTTCCTTTAAGTAGCCGCCAAGGTAAACATTGATGCCGGTGCGTGTTGATTTTGGGAGGCTGACGGCTCCAAAGACTCTTTCTTTTCCATACATCAGGTGCACCAGGTCAGTCATGTAATCAAGGATGATGAGATCGTGATCGATAACAAGAACTGCGGTGTGGTCGTCGGCCAGGCATTTGATGAGGTCGCTGACTTTGAGTCGCTGCTTTATGTCCAGATAAGATGTTGGTTCGTCGAAGATATACAGGTTCGCTTTCTTGAGCGCGGTTGCCGCGATCGCAACGCGCTGTAATTCTCCACCGCTTATGTTCTTGATATCGTTGTCAAGGATTTTGGTGAGGTCTAGTGATTGTGTGATCTGCGTGAATTGTCCTTTCTGGTCTGCTTTGGTGAGAAGATCGCGTACGCTTCCACTGAACTGTTGTGGTATTTTGTCAACGGATTGCGGCTTATATGCGGGGACGATCTTCCCGTCACGTACCGCCTCAAAGAATGCTTGTGCTTCGGTTCCTTTGAAGTACCCGACGACTTCTTGAAATGTTGCTGCCCTGGTGAAATCTCCCAGGTTTGGCTTGAGAACCCCTGCAATTATCTTGATCGCGGTTGATTTTCCAATACCGTTTACTCCAAGGACTCCAACCACTTTGCCGAAGATCGGCGTGGGCAGACTGTAGAGTGCAAACTCGTTTTGTCCATAGCGATGGATCGGGTTTCGCTCAAGTTCGACCGGAAGATTGATGATCTCTATCGCTCCAAAGGGACAGCGATGGACGCAGATGCCGCATCCGATGCAGAGCGCTTCGTCTATCTTTGCCTTTTTGTCGTCCCCTACAAAGATGCAGTCAGACCCTTCCCGGTCAATGGGGCAGAGTTTTGCACACAGGTAATTGCCGCACCCCGCAGGGTTGCATTTGTCCTTGTCGACTACTGCAATGCGTTTCATCGGTATTTTGCCCTTCGGAGTTTATATAAACCTTTGCGGGTTTTAGTGGGGTAGTTTTAAATAGGTTTGGCTTTTTTCGAGTCGTCATGAAGTGTGAGATTTGCGGCACCAAAATGGCGGAGACGTTCCTTGAGAAGGTCATAGGCACGGTCGTGAAGGATGCGAAGGGTAAGAAGCATTGGGTGTGCGCCAAGTGTCAGTCTGGTCTCAAGAATAAGGATGCATTGCTTGCTAAACTCTGATAACTTACCTGTTTATACCTGCCCTCGTAGCACAGTAGCTAGTGCGTCTGCCTCGTAAGCAGAAGGTCGCGAGTGCAATTCTCGCCGAGGGCTTTTTGTGTACAGTTGGT
>JACRKM010000122.1 GCA_016219765.1 Candidatus Woesearchaeota archaeon | reverse complement strand
TTTGCATAGAAATGAAAGCGTGGCGAATTTATCCGAAGTCACCCCCGAGGTCACTTTTTGAATATCACAATCATGCGCGCTCAACATTGCAGTAACATCTCGCAACATCCCCACACGATTCTCTACTGTTAAAACAAGCTCAATAGCACGAAATGAAACAATACGCTCCTTCTGTTCTCGTATATTAAGCTCGTGTTTAATCTTTTTACGCGCAAAACTCGTGTGTACGCCACGAAGCCAATCACGAGATGGTTTTTTATTTTTTTGTGTAAGCACCTCCACGATCTCTCCAGTTTGCAGTTTATAATCCAATGAAACGATGCGGCCATCTACTTTTGCGCCCGCATACATATTTCCAACCCCAGAGTGAATCTTATATGCAAAATCAAGGGGGGTAGACCCATCGGCAAGCTCGATGACGTCGCCTTTTGGCGTAAACACATAAATCTGATCCGATAGCACGTCATTTTTGAGCGAATCCAAGAAATCCTGAGAAGCGCTAAAATGCTCCTGCCAGTTTCTCAAACGCTCCATCCACTGACGTTCTGATTCTCCAAGGCGCGCCTTTGCGGCAGATACCGAATCGCTTTGGGCGGTATGTTCCTTATAAAGCCAGTGGGCAGCAACTCCGTTTTCTGCCAAAGCGTGCATCTCCGGCGTACGCACCTGAAATTCAACAATACGATTATCAAGACAAAACATGGTAGTATGTAAACTCTGATAGCCATTCACCTTCGGCATAGCGATGTAATCCTTAATGCGCCCTGGCAAAGGTTTCCAAAGCTTGTGAAGCGCGCCAAGCACGGCATAACAATCACCCACATGAGGCACAATGATACGCACAGCAACAAGATCATAGATCTTGTCCTGATTCATATTATATTTTAGGAGCTTCTTATAGAGACTATAATGATGCTTCGCCCTCTTCTGAACCTCAAGAACAGTAACACCCGATGCGTCACACTCATTCTTTAACATGGTTGTTACGCGCCGTAAATAATTCTTACGCTCCTCATAAAGACTTTGAAATGTGGCAATAAGCCACTTGTGTTCCTCGGGATACGCGTAAGGAAAGCTAATGTCCTCAATCTCACCCTTAAGCTCGTTCATACCAAGCCGATAGGCAATAGGCGCAAAAATTTCAATAGACTCCTGCGCAAACGTCTTTTGGCGCTCAAGGGAGAGATGCTGTAGTGTACGCAAATTATGATAGCGATCGGCAAGTTTAATAACAATCACGCGAGGATCCTCAACCATTGCAAGTAACATCTTGCGCAAACTCTCCGCCTCACTCCCAATGCCTCTGTATTGTACCTTCTCAAGTTTCGTAAGCCCCTCAACAAGAAAGGCAACTCCCTTACCAAACTCTTCTTCAACATCTTCGCGCGTATATTTTGTATCCTCAACCACATCATGTAAAAGCGCAGCAGCAATACTCTCGTCATCGAGGTTCCACTTCACAACTGATTCTGCAACCCCAACACAGTGGACAAAATAAGGGTCTCCGCTTTTTCGCAGCTGCCCTTCATGCGCCTCACGCGCGAAATCATACGCCTTGCGCACCAATGTACTCGTCTTTAGTTTTTGATCTAGCGTTGACACCATACCACTCTTACGATATAAATTTATCAGTACTTTTGTCCCGATATTATTTTCCATCATATTGAAAATAATATCGAGGATCCTCGATATTGTAACTAAATCAAAGATTTAGACAATATCGGGACAAGGAAGAGGTGAGAAGTGTAATGCAAGAAGAAATAGATTTTTTCGAAAAAATTAATGAGATCGCAGAAAAACGAAAAATGCTCCATGAACGAAATCTTGGAGGGAACGAATTAGAACAAAAAATCTGCAACGAAGCATGTATTCTTTGGGCATTTGCCACCGATGATGACATCCTCACCACCGTAGCTCGCCTCCATATGGAGCAAGGGATCCAAACGACAGTAGAAGAATTACGAGAAGCTCGAAGAACCCACCAACTCCACCTCGCCCTAGGCAAAAAACACTAAACCACCTCAATGGGTGGTTTTTATAATTCTCTCGAGAATTTTTAACTACTCTTTTTCAAATACAGTGTGACCTTCAAGAATAATAACCATGTTCCCATTCTTTGTCAGACGAAATTCTCCATGTAAATAATCTCTTAATTTAAGAAAGGCGAATGTGAGCTTCCCGCCATTATTTGAATAAAGCCCTTCCAAACAATCGTCTTTTCGTCCCCACTGGATGCTATTCTCTTTTTTAATTTCAATACAAGAACTATTTGCTAGAAATCTTCGCTCGCAGGCAATCTTATTTCCATTGCTTATGTAATATCGTGGCTTGTACATACCCACGATCTGATCCTCACTTAACTGCGGCATCGTTGCTTCAAATTCTTGCGACTCATTAAAGATGTCAATGATACATTTTCTTTCATCATACCAATCATATGCGAACACTGAAGCCACGAGAAAAAAAACTGCAATAAAAATACAAGCAATAATCTGTTTGTCATTCTTATTCATCTTTACACCCCCCTCTGTTTTCAAGGTAAGTTACGTTACCACACACAATGAACAAAGTCAAAAAACGACACTATGCGATCGCATAGTATTTGAAGATACCCGCTTTTCCTTAAATCGAGAGATCCCTCGTTACACTCGGGATGACAGGATGGTATTACTATTATTTTGAATCACAACATGTGTATTTCGAACCATTCCGAAGGCGCGGAGCAGGGTGTTGTCAATCCTGAGTGAAACGAATTGGATTGACAACGAAGCGCCGGAGGACAGAGTGAGGATACCGCTGGGTATTCTTTCGTGTGAGAAATACATATGTTGTGATTCAAATAAAAATTAGACGATGTTTTCTTCTCCTGATTTTGATTCCTCTACCTTTTCTGGTTTCTCGGTACCGGGCTTTGTCCAAGTTGCGTAATCACAGTCGGGATAACGAGAACAGCCGTAGAAAATTCGTTTCTTTTTTGTGCGACGTGGAATTACCTTCCCTTCATTGCACTTAGGGCAGTGGACAGCTGCCGCATCTGCCTCAGGGTTTTCCTCCTTTAACGACTTCGCATTTTTACATTCTGGAAATCCGGAGCACGCCATGAACCTTCCAAATCGGCTACGACGTATTATCATGGGCTTACCACACTTCTCACACACCTCGTTTGTCTCCTCGATCACTTTTTGACTCTGCACCTCGGTATACTTTTCGGCGAGAAGCTCTGAAAATGGGGTATAAAAATTTCGAATAAGCTCCACCCACGACGTTTTTCCCTCCGCAACACCATCAAGATCTTCCTCCATGGTTGCCGTAAATCCAATATCTACAATTTGAGGAAAATGTTCTGCAAGCAAATCACTTACTAAACGCCCAATTTCTGTAGGGCGAAACCTCCTGTCTTCATTTTTCTCCACATAATTACGCTCTTCAATAAGAGCAAGAGTCGGAGCATACGTTGCTGGGCGACCAACACCATTTTCCTCAAGCACCTTAATAAGACTTGCTTCATTAAAACGCGCTGGTGGTTCCGTAAAATGCTGTAATGCCTCAATTTTTTCCAAAGAAAGTTTTTCACCATTAGTAAGGTGGGGGATCGCCCTCTCCTCATACTTCATATGCCACACCTTCAAAAAACCATCAAAGAGCATGCTACTGCCATTGGCCTTGAGAACATACTCCTCTTTTCCTTGCGCAGTAATCTGTACAGATTTCAAAGCAAACTTCGCACGAGGCATCTGTGAGGCAATAAAACGCGCCCAAATAAGATGATACACCTTGAGTTGCTGTGGGGTAAGGTAGTCAGCAACATCGTCAGGAGTTCTTGCGGGGTCAGTGGGACGAATTGCCTCGTGCGCCTCCTGAGCAAGCTTTGATTTGCCTTTAAAACGACGTGGGGTATCTGTCGCATACCCACTACCAAACTTAGCCAAGAGAAAACTCTTGGTTGCTTTAAGCGCCTCCTCTGCAATGTTTATAGAGTCGGTACGCATATAGGTAATAAGACCCGTCTGTCCGCCACCCAAATCAACACCTTCATAGAGCTGCTGGGCCAACATCATAGTATATTTCGCAGAAAACCTAAGTTTTTTTGAAGATTCTTGTTGTAAAGTACTCGTTGTAAATGGCGCAGAAGGGTTTCGAAACGCCTCTTTTTCCTGAATATCAGAGACCGCATATGTAGCACCCTCAAGATCCTGCTTGATCGCCATAGCATCGGCCTCTGAAACGATCGCCTTCTTATCAAGCACCTCGCCACCTTTTTTCCAAAGCTCTGCAAAAACTTCGTCACCACCTTCGTCAAGACTTCGGCGGTCAAGAAGGCTTCGGCGGGCAAGCGCCCCCTTTTTAAGCAGAGCGCTAATACTCCAGTATTCTTGCGCGACAAACGCTTCAATTTCTTTTTCGCGATCAACAACAAGTTTAAGTGCTACTGACTGCACACGTCCAGCAGAAAGCCCTTTACTCATCTTTTTCCAAAGAAAAGGTGAAAGCTTATATCCCACAAGGCGATCAAGTACTCTACGCGCCTGCTGAGCGTTCACAAGTCCCATATCCACGCTTCCCGGATGAGTGAGTGCCTCGTTAATAGCATTTTTCGTAATCTCATGAAAAACAATTCGTTTTGTACTCTCCTGTGTTTCATTCAAACCTAATACCTGAGCCAAATGCCATGCAATGGCCTCTCCTTCGCGGTCCTCATCAGTCGCGAGGATAACCTCATCTGCCTTTTTCGCCAACGCCTTTAACTTCTTTACCTGAGCGCTCGCCTTTTTCGGTATAAGATATTTTGGTTCAAAATCATGCTCTACATCAATACCAAGAGTACTTTTTGGCAAATCACGAACATGGCCATATGAAGATTCGATGGTGTATTCTTTTCCTAAAAATCCAGAAATTGTTTTTGCCTTTGTAGGAGACTCTACTATTACCAATTTCATAACATAAATGTGTCATTCCCGCGCAGGCGGGAATCCAGAATCAACATTTCCTGGATCCCCGATCAAGTCGGGGATGACAGTAAAACTGTCATTTTTTAATAACCCTTGTTCCTTCCACCTTCACCGCATCTTTTAATTCAAGTTGTGTGAGGAGAGAGATAACGTGTGTGATTTCCTTATCAGAAAACTCGACACACAATGCATCAGTGTGCATAGATCCGCCATTTCTGTCAAGTATTTTTATAACCTCCATTTCTTGATCATCAAGCTCGATCCTGCTTTTGTCAAGCTGTGTATGTAAACCAAAATATTGTAAAACATCCTCGGAAGAAGTCGCAATAAGAGCGCCGTCTTTAATCAATTTATTCGTACCAAACGAATTTTCACTGTTAATCGCCCCTGGCACCGCAAACACATCTCTTCCCATTTCAAGCGCACACGTCGCAGTAATAAGCGAGCCACTCTTCTCTGGCGCCTCTACGACGAGTGTTGCACGCGAAAGGGCTGCCACGATTCTATTTCTTCGTGGAAAATTAAATCTAAGTGGCTCGGTAAAGAGATGATATTCGGAAACAAGAGCACCTCCAGAATCTAAAATTTCCCCAGAAAGGCGTTTATTCTGTGGAGGATACAGTCTCCCCAAGCCACTTCCCAATACTGCAACAGTAACTCCCTGATTACGCACCGTAAGAGAGTGGGCGATCGCATCGATTCCAAGCGCAAGACCACTTACGATAGCAACTCCATTTCGCGCCACATCGGGAATAATACGTTCACACACTACCTTACCATAAGGCGTACACATGCGTGTCCCCACGACAGCCAACGCCTTGTCCTGTTTGAGCACAGAACTCATATCTCCCCGCACATAAAGCCCAAGCGGTGGTTGGGGTAAATCAGATAAAGAAAGGAGGTACCCCTCGTCTTCCGGCAAAAGTAAAACAACGCCCTGCCACTCAAGCCTGGTATACTCAGCATAGGGATCAATTTTTTGTGTGAAAACCCGAAGCTCTGCCACCCGCTCGTCAGTAGAGCGCTCCTTCGGTAAATTCAGGGTAGCGCGAATATCTCGTATGTTGCCCTTAAGACCCACAAAAAACTCCCAGGCACGCTTATACGTCCCGGAAAATTCTCTACAAGCCACAATCAGCGGATAATCATTATCCGTAGCAACATTCAACGCATTTAAATACACCTTTTCTTCTTCCATAAAAAAATTGCGTCAAATGGCACGATTGAGTATCCTCAAAGAATAAAATGGTGGGCGACGAAGGGATCGAACCTTCGACCTCTGTCTTATCAGGACAGCGTTCTACCACTGAACTAGTCGCCCAATATATTTTTACTTGCTATCATAATAAAAGCAGGAAAAACCAAAAAAATCAAGGCACATGCAAAAAAAAGAATTATATTGCAAAGATTGCGGCCCACTTCCAACCAATCATACTGAGGCGTTTTTTGATTCTCTTTTCTCTTATATTCTTCCTGCCCTCTCTCCTCGTGCAATCAATTTTTTCTTTTCTCCTATAGAAAAAGCTCTTTTAAAATCAGGGGTTATCTCGTTAGACAATACATTTTCAAAAAACAAAATTCCCCTCAGAAGCTTCGTTTTTATTGAAGAGGCACGAAAAAACGGTCTAGGATGTTTTGCCTCAAAGACCCCGTT
>JACRKM010000125.1 GCA_016219765.1 Candidatus Woesearchaeota archaeon | reverse complement strand
TGGCAACATCAGGCGACCTTCGCTTCGCTGCGGTCACCTTCGAAATAATCATACGGAATTATTTTGAGGGAAACCTGTCTGGCGTCGAACGGATAGGACATCTGACAGGGTTCCCTCAGGGATGTCAGATGTCCCAGGAATGATCATGAGAGAGCCAAACGCTTCTCATCACAGTCTGATAAGCAAGACGTTTCTATATCAAACAGTGGCGGCCGCTGTAAGAGTGATTAGCTAAACAAATACGTTTTATTTTATAGTTTTATAAATATGGCTAGATGAGTTTAAATAGTTTATGCCGCTTCTGCCGAGGTTAGGAGGCTGAATTATGACAGAACTTGCATATCTCGATGACTGCTATGTGCGCGAGTTTGAAGCAAACGTTACGCGCGCTGCCGGGACGCTGGTAGTGCTTGATAAAACATTCTTCTATCCGGCAGGGGGAGGCCAGCCTACTGATATCGGCAAGATCCGCGCTGCAAGCGGCGAGTACAACGTTCTCAATGCCAAAAAGATTGGTCAGGATGTAGAAATACAATTAGATCGCGAAGGACTTCTCCAAGGGGAGAGAATTACTGGTATTGTTGACTGGAAGCGCCGCTACACCTTGATGCGCTACCACACGGCGTGCCATATCTTAAGCGCCCTTGTCAACGAAGCCACAGGCGCACTCATCACCGGAAACCAGATCGAAACTGACAGGGCGCGAGTGGATTTCGATCTAGAGAACTTTGATCGTGAGCAAATCAAGACATTTGAGGATAAGGCTAACGAATTGATAGCCCGCGGAATACCTGTTACGATCAAGAACCTCTCGAAGGAAGAAGCGTTTCAAATACCGTCTGTATTCAAACTAAAGAACATCCTTCCACCGTCTATTGAAACGATTAGGATTATTGATATTCCTGGCTGTGATACGCAGGCGTGCGGCGGGACACACGTCTGTGATACGTCTGAAATCAAGGGCGTGCAAGTTACAAAAATTGATAACAAAGGAAAGAATAATAGGCGGGTTTATTTTGTTCTCAAAGATTAAATCCAAGATTAAATCGATACAACTTATTTGCCGCTTCCCGCTCTTTGCTGTACTTCCTATTACTTGATGATTTCTTCCTGCTCTTTTATTATGATGTCCGGCAGCGTCGCAGTGCAATAGCCAACTTCCCGGCCAGCTTTTTGAGAAGCACACAGCAAGAGCGCCTCTGTAATATCTGCGAGTTCCTGATGCTCGTTCATCTTGGCTGGAAATTTCTGTCTCATCGCTGCAATCGTTTTTGCAAGTGCCGCCGCAGGACAATGAAAGTCCTGCCTTGCTGCTTTGTACGCGAGTTGCAGCACACCAACGGCCGCAGCGTATTCGTCGAATGTGCTTGCTGTGTTTGCCTGGTACATTCCTGTTATGAATAACTTCATATCGTAAGGCGCAGCATTATTGAGAACTGGTAACTGATTCGTTGTCATGCACGATCACTCAGGCTGTTCTCATGAGATAATCACTAATTCCCTGCTTAATAATGCGCAGCATCTCATCGCTCTCAAATGGCTTACGAACCGCATAATGGGGGAGCAAGCTTGGAACATCCTGTGTTTCAGGATAGAATTTCCCAGTATAATCCACATTCGTACCACTCATGATGATGCGTGTAGCGGCAGGCCGGCGTTGTTTGACCCTCTCAAGCAGTGCGTCACCAAGCATCTCTGGCATTAGATAATCTGAAAGCACAACACTATATTCATTTAGTTCAATCAGCTCAAGTGCTTGCCGTGGAGATGCTGTTGTATCTACTGTTATTCTTTCTTTGCCAAGTTCAGCACGAACGAGACGTTCTAATGATCTAAAAATTTCTGGCTGATCGTCTACGATCAGTAGACGGGGTTTTGGTTCATTTATCTCATTGGTTTTCATGATTTCATCCTCAATTACAGCTTGCTCAGTAAAATTTCTGACCGAAGATGTGTAAAGATTTTACTGGCTGTCACCTTCTTTTGAGAAAACAAAACTTACATTATACAACTTCTTACAAAATATTTTATGAACGTTGTATTTATGACGCGCATTATATGCCGCGTATTATTTTTTCTTAGGCGTTTTGCGTATCACTGAGATCGGAATCACATTTGCCTCAAGCTCGAGCTGTGCGATCTCTATAGGGTTGTAGCGGATCTTTTCAAGATCCTCTTTCTCAAGCTTCACAAGGAACGGCGCGCCCATGGAGATCTGCAGCGCTCTGCTGCCGACGATACGCGCCTTCTCGTACTTTGTGAGCTTTTGAGGTTCGCTAGTTTGTTTTTCTGCTGCCATAATGTTCCCCGCAAGGCATTTTTTAAATTGTATGCATTTTTGTGTGCATTTGTCTGTTAATCGACGATCATCTGTTGTGCTGTTGCACCATCACAGCGCTGTACGAAGCACCTGACTTTTTTCTACTGCGACGTCAAGTATCTCTGAAAGGTCATCAATTGAAAATGCCTCATCACCGCCTTTCTGCATAGATGCAAGCGATCCATCTTCTAGGACTGCGACCGTGAGACGCGAATCATACGCCAGTTCCTCGTCCTGCGTTGGATCAACCAGAACATGCTTTCCATACTTGTAGAGCGTCAATGATATCGGAAGCCTCTGCAATGGAAGCGGCTTATCCGTCTTCTCATGGTAATCGATCTTTTCACCATCAAATCCGGGGAAGGTAGCATTTTTGACTGCTGCAAGCGCTGCAAGAGCGATCGCGTCAAACAAGTTTCCTGCGTCATTGACTGTACAGACATCGATCACGACCATCCATGCTTTTTCGCCAGGCGTGACGCATAACTTATGGAGATCGATCATCTTACTTTCACGTATGGCGCGATCGGTCACTCTCGCAAGCTCGATCGCGTCTCCGCTAGGAGGACCTGCTTCAAAATCAGGACTGGATAGCGCTAATAGCTCAACATTGACCATCAAACTTCCCTGGTCAGCAGTGTCTGGATACGGCTTCATAACCTCCATCTTTACGCCAGCGATCACTTCAGTCTCTCCTATGCGCACGCGTGCAGACCCTTCTGCATTATGCGCAACGTCATATTCGATACTTACAGGACGAAAATCTGAGGCAGACCTGCCGTCAAGACGGGTTCCTTTTGAAAGCAGCGAATGAATATTATGTTTAATTTCTTCATGCATAACTAATCACCACATATTTGTATTTGTTTGTATTTTGGCTTCAAATGTATTTTATTATCAGTATTCTTTTCTTCGCCTTTTGTCATTGTCAGTGCTCCGCGACGTTGAAGCGTTCCTTTAGTGCAGTTTTCTGCACATCGCAGATCTCATCAACGGCCTTCTTTGCAAGATCAATTGCCTTCATGAGATCCTTTTTTGTAATCATCCCATCCATCTGCAAGAGGCTGATCTCTTTGCTATTTGCAAGCATAGCGATTGGGATGTCGACGCCTTCCTCAGCAGAATCCTCATCATACATTAAATCCAGGATGATCTTGTCTTCTACTTTTCCTGCAGAGACAGCGCACACAAGATCACGCATGGGAATTCCGGCGTCAGCAAGCGCCATGCTTGCGGCGCAGATCCCGGCGCATCTCGTGCCTGCATCGGTCTGCGGCAGCTCGACAAAGACGTCTACGACAGCATTCGGGAATTGGCTCAAGTCGACGACGGGGCGCAATGCGCGTTCCATCACGAGCGAGATCTCTTTTGAACGCCTGTTTGATCCAGGACGGACGCGTTCGCCCGAACCTGAAAATGGCATCATGTTGTAGTGGCAGCGCAGGCAGCCCTTCAGAGGATCCTGCAGAAATTTTGGGTACATTTCACGCGGGCCATACACTGCTGCGTAGGCTTCCGTCTTTCCAATCTTAAACCATGCAGAGCCCACTGCGCGCGGGATCACGCCAACCTTTGCCGCGATGGGACGAAGCTCATCAAATCTGCGGCCGTCAGATCGTTTTTCATATGTCATAATCATTTCACCTTAATTAATCAGTTCATCTTAATTATTCTTGCTCACTGTATTGCACGTCAGGCATGTCTGTCTCATGGATATTCCTTCCGCTGTGTGGCATCTTGCGTTTTTCTAAGTACGAATGCACGCGATCCGTCAGGCCGGCAAGGTGTGCTTCATTTTCGATCTTCTTGATTGTGTTGACAGTCAAGAGCTCTTGCGCAGGGTCGTCGCCGCTGATCCAGACAACTCCATTTTGCCCGACGAGAATCCTGCAGTTAGTATACTGCTTTATCATAGATACCATTGATCCCTGCTTTCCTATAATCCGCGGAACCTTGTGGGTGTTTACATGGACGATGCGCCCGCCCTTGAGCTTGCGGAGCCCTGGACCTTTCATCGTAACATCAACCAGGTTCTGGCTTGTCACATTGATGATCTTCACCATGACCCAGTCTCCGATGTCAAAATACTTAGTCAGGTCTGCACCTCGTGCGATGAATTCGCTTGTCGCGTCTTTCATGTTCATGACGGCACTGTAGGCAGAATTAGTGTCAATCCTCCAGCCCGACAGCAATATTTCTGTCACCTGGCCTATGATCGTATCGCCACGTTTGGGCAGGTAAACGCCAGACAATGGAACAAGTTTGAGAACTTTTCCTTCAATGACAACCAAACCGAGTCTTGACGCCAGAATCTTATCTTTCTCCCGGTATGTCCAGTGGCTTGGAAGATAATCCATGCCAATAGCGAGCGTCTCGCCTGGAACAACGATCTCTTTATCTTTCACTTTAATTTCACTCATATTTTCACGCTCAGATTTATTTACAATTTTAGGCTATTCTTTTTTGACTATTATTGTTTTTTATTGTTTTTAATTAAGTGTTTTTTACTGGATCTCTTCAATCTTTGAAATTTCTACAGCTCCCTTCGTCGCCTTGTTGAGCTTGTCAATCACTTCTTCACGCAACCCGGCAGGGATCTGCAATTTTGCCATCAAACTGCCGTCACTGCCCCACGACTCGCCGGAAAGATCCCCCAATTTTTTGAGCATGCCGAAGCACTGATGAGCACAGGCAGCAGGAACGTGCACGCTCATGCGTAACTGCTCGATCTTGATGGGCAGGATAGGCCGCAGCTTCTTGATCACACCATTGAGCTGCTCTTCAGCGGTCTTGAATTCATCGATATGGCAGCGCGCCTGCTCGAATGCATTCTCGATGCGCGTGAGTGGATGCGGCAGCTTCGTTTTTGGGTCAATCGCATTTCGCTGAATTAATGCAAGGATGCGCTTACGCTTCTCCTCGCGGATTTTGTCCCTATATTCTGTCGTGAGCTGAATCTCCCCTTCCTTGAGGATGATTTCTGCAACTTTGAGCGGGTCAGCAGTTCCGAACAATGAATTGAGTGCGGTTTCGGAAGCCAACATTCCCTTTTTTGCGTCGCTGAACACCTTCTTTTGATGCAACACTTCGCTTAAGTTGCCTACTTTTTGATGCTTGTACGCGATCGCCTTGTCGGGGTCGATTGGAACTTCAAACCTGTTCCCGCCCTTATCAAGGCGCGCTACGTTGAGATGATGAATGCGCTCGTGATCATACGTGACCGGCGATCTTCCTTTGCTGATCATGTTCTCAACCTCTTTGTCAATGTTTTTCGATCTCGTTTTAATTTGTTTTTTGGTATTTGTTTAGCTCCTTCCTTTCTATTTGTTGGCTCGATTTTTGATTGCATGCATTTACTTGGTTTAACTTGGTTTAGTGTGCACTTACTTGCTGTGTTTGAATATTCGCTCAAGCTCTTTTCGATCAAACTTGGTAAATTTACGCTCTTCGGTTTTGATGTATGCTGCATCGAGGCGTTCAGAGCCAAACTTCTCGTCAAGCGCAGTTTTCAACGCGTCGACGCACAACTTGAGACCTTCATTGATTGTAATGCTTTGCTTATAGCGCTTGTGCAGCACCGCTTCGATCGCCTCTTCACCCTCGCCTATCACAACCGCGTAATATTGAAAAAAAATCCCGGTAGGGTCTGTCTCGAAGAGTTTCGGGCCGTCGGAATCTATTCCCGCAATCAGGATCGAGACGCCAAAAGGCCTGTAACCACCAGACTGCGTCGTGAGCTGCTTCAGATCACAAATGCCTTTCACGATCGAGATGGTATCAATAGGCGCGTCATAAGTCACGTTATGCTGCTGTGCTTTGAGTTGCGCGTGCTCGATGAGCACCCTTGCGTCAGAGATAATCCCTGATGCGGTAGCTCCGACATGATCATCGATCTGGAAGATCTTCTCAATCGCTTCTGCGACGACCAGTGGATCGACGATGCGCTTGTCTGTCACGAGCAGAACGCCGTCGCTGCAAACCATGCCGATCGCAGTCGAACCCTGCTTGACTGTCTTCTTCGCATACTCGACCTGCAAGAGCCGGCCGTCAGGCGAGAACATCGTGATCGCACGATCGTACCCCATCATTTGATGATTAATTGATGATGACTGCATGGCACTCCCTCCTTCTTTTTTGACGAATTATGCTTTGGTATATGTTTTGGTATAAAATTTGTATAATCATGCATCACGCCGCTAAATATTTTCCTTGCGCTTTCTTTAGGATCCCGGAAACTCCGCGCGAATGGATAATCACTTTTTCATTATTGATGTTTTGCACCAGTGCAAGGCTTGCACGAAGCTTGTCCACATATGTATGATTAACGCGGATGATGCCTTGCTGTTTTTCTTGACTGTATTTGTCTGCAAGGATGAAGATTCCAGCTTTACCGCACTCCAATTCTCCCAGGAACTGCAGCGTTGTGCCCCATATCTGGCTTGAAACGGCCTTAAAATCCCCAATAGGTCTTTCTGAGATTATTTTAAACGCCAAATACCGTTTTCTTTCACGCAAGGTCGGTAATAAAGGTTTTATCTTCTGTTTAATGCCCAATCACCTAAATCTGTCAATAAACACCGAGAAATTCGCTTTGGGCTTCATTTCTCTTCTTTCTTGTCGAACGTAAGAATTCTTTAGTTGTATATAAAATTTGGGGTACTTTCTTGGAGAACATAAACTACCTGATAGCGGCCATAACAGGATATAAAGCCAGTTTTAGTGCCTAATAGTTGTCTTCAGAATGGCGCGTTCTCCTTCCACGCATGCCACCGCGCATCTCTTCTAGTGCCGGCCTTGTCCGCGGCCTACGCTCATCCCCCCGCCTCACAACGTGGGTAGCGTATCCTGCAACAACATTGCGCAGCTTCTTTGACTGGATAATCGCGTGTTTAGAAACTATCGCTTTGTTCTTATTGAAATCTTCAGTGAATTCCTGCTTGTGCTTCTCAAGGAGCTCTCGCGTCACTCTCTTGATCAGCGATGTTTTGATTCGTCCCATCGTCCAGACCTCGTGCCTGCTCTAATTCTCTGCTTACTATTGCGTACTCCTCTTCGAGTTTTTTGTAGTATGATCGTTTGCTCTCATTAAATTGATTGTGTTCTATATCCCAGCGCATTGTCATAATGACCCTGCGAACTTGTTCGGCGCGTTCTGCTAGTTGCTGTGCTGTTGCTTGCTGCATTGTATTCGAACCCCACAATGATTTTTCGTTTTTTCCATTCTATATATAGTTTGTGTTGAATCCATCATTTTCCACCGCCTACGACTGGGTGATCGTGCTCATTTAAAGTATGCTCTGGCCATTCGTTAGGTTTTTGAGTTCTTAGTTCATCTTAGGGACTGATACATTTATATACCAGATGATATATCTCTATCTCAGATGATACAAAAATATAACAGGTACAAGGTTTTACAGCAGTTCTTTGATTTTCCACGTAAAGCCTTCTTGATCCGTGAGTTGTCCAGGAATATCAAGCTCTCTGTGCCGTCTGTACGCTTGCACGTCAAAGCTTTGCTTGCGGAAGGGCTTATTATGAATGACAAGACTGGTTTGTACCCCTCGTTCAGAGCAGTAAGGGAAAGCCTCCTTTTCAAGCTCCTTAAAGCCCAGAACATCATCTTAAGGCTTTATCAGACGGGTGTTCTTAACGCGGTCGAGAAAGCAGCGTACTCGTCGTGTATTGTGCTGTTCGGAAGCGCTTCCCGAGGAGAAGATACTGAAGAAAGCGATATCGACCTTTTTGTCCAGGCAAAGCGGATAAAACTTGATTTGAGCAAATTCGAGAAAGCATTGAACAGAAATATTAATGTCTTATTCGAGCCGGACATGAAAACTATCAGTCCAGAGCTGCTCAACAATCTGGCAAATGGCATCGTCGTATATGGGTATTTGAAGGTGGTCTGAAAAATGTGAGGTAAAGCGCACAAGTAGAAACCTGATGCTCTGTCCCGCACCCAAAACCAAGTTATTACTACCTTCAAGTGACTAAAAAGCGAAAGTTTATTAAGATGAGGTTGAACGTTGAACTATATCTGTTTTATTAGTTAATCTATTTGGGGTGCACGTTTTGAGATCATTACAATTAAATGATAATGAAAATAATCAGCCAGTTATTTCTCAACTGGGTGGGCATCCGTACAGAACCCTTGCCGTTCATCCGCATGAAAAGATCGATTATGTATTATTCGACGGAAGCAACACAGAGCAGATGCCCTTGCTTGTTGCAGAGGGTTTTGTTCCTGCTAGTGCTGCGCAGATCATGCAACGAAGAGTTGACGTTCTCAATAGTAATGTTCCTCAAGAAGTAAAAGATTCTTGGTGGAAGAAATACTTTGACACAGGAGACGCTCCAGCATACGACAGTCAAGGAAATATGAAAGTCGTTCTTGACGCTCAACCATTACTAGAACTGACTTCTAAGAGTAAATTGCACAATGGTGCTTTAGTTCTTCCACAAGGAACCTACGCAGGTTTACAAGGAGAAGAATTCAGCAAAGAACAACTCGTACAATATGCAGGAAAATGTCTCAACAAAGGACAATCCGTTGATAACCCGGTCTGGGTTGCATTAGCGCGTGGAGATAAAACATTACTTAGCGAATATGATACTGCTGCTTTCGCACGAGCGAAAGAATTTGGTTACGATACTGCAATGGGAATTTTTGTCGTTTCACCACGAGAAAAGGAAAACATGCGGCTTTGGGTCGTTGGCGACGTCGGCTACAGTCTAGCTTGTGTTTACAGCGACTACGATCTAGATTGCTGTGATGGTTGTCTTGTCGGAGTAGCGCCGGAGGCGCGAGTGCTGGCTAGTAAATATCGGGCGAAAAGAACATTGCTTGATCGAATTCTTGGTCGGTGAAGACATTGAATCAGAGAACACGACGTTTACTCTTCGGAATCCTGTTTGCAGTCATGATCTTATTGACTATCATAGTCTCGACTGCAGCGCTCTAAATGTATTTGTTTAGCTTTATACTTACAGCGCTGGCACGAGGATCGCCACATAAGGGAGTGCCTCCCTTATTATCGAAAATCAAAGATTTTCGGAACATCCAGACTATCTGGATGCAACCCACCTCAAGACGGGCATGAAGCCCGT
>JACRKM010000116.1 GCA_016219765.1 Candidatus Woesearchaeota archaeon | reverse complement strand
GTATCAGCCTGCGTCATGACGTCTGTATGGATTTTTCCCGGCTGCTGTGTTGCAAGGATGAGCGAGATTCCTGGCTGTCTTCCCTCGCGCATGATCGTGACGAGAGGATCGGTGGCAGCGTTTGCCCCCTGGCGCGGTAAGAACTCATGCGCTTCGTCGATCACCAGCCAGACGAACGGCATCTCCTGTTTTTTCTTGGAGATATCTTCTGCAGAGAAATAATCGACCGCGCTGTGGAGTTGCTCAAACTCTTCGTTCTTGCGGGCAAGCATACGTTGGATGAAGAGTTTTTTTGCGATGAGCCCAATAATGAGAGCCTTGATTTTCCAGCCTCCTGGCGATGTCGCGTAACAGCTCACGTCAAGGATGGTGACTTGCCCACCTGCAGAAAGCTCCTCGATGGTTGTACCTTGAACATCAAACATGCCCCAGTTTTCTGTGCTTCTCAGCCGGTTTTCAAGAGCATCCTTGACAGTCTGCTCGCTGCGATCGTCTTGCTGAACCATCTGGATCATATCATTGATAGAATAGTTATCTTGGATCTTGCGTAGTTGATTGACGACCCGTTCGATCAGGATGCCCATCGGATCATTAGAATTAATATCAAAGGTCATGGTCCAATCTGATGCATCGAGTTCTGCTGGTTTGATCGCAAAGGGTTTGTCGGTAGGAATCCCCTGATCCTTATACTTGTAGTAGTAGTCAATGGGGGTGTAGATGACGATGTCAAGGCCTTTTCCTTTGAGTCCCCATGCTTTGAGAAGCTCTTCATCTTTTTTGTTTGCGTACTTCATTGTCCAATAGACGCCCATTGTATCAAGAAAAATGAAACTCAGGTTTTGATTGATTTCGTGTGGGAGATCGGCCATGCCTTCAGCGATGACGCCCATGGTATAGCTTTTTCCGCCACCGCGTTTTCCGCAGATAAAAACTATGTGGGATCGCGCAACATCAAGGTAGACATTGTTTGAGAGGCTTGTAACCCGACCCATCTTGATGTACTGCTTTCCTAGAAAAACGCATCCCGCACTGCCAAAAGCAGCAAGATCTTGCGGTGCACGGCCGATGATGATATCGCGGGTCATGAACCCATATGCTTGAAAAACGCATTTAAATCTTTAGTATAACTAATAAGTTATAACTTTCAGGTTTTTGATGCTGACTTGTGGGAAATTAAATCGACATAGATAACATAGATAAATCAACATATAGCTAAAAGTCAGAAGTTTTATAAACCGACTCCTATTTGTGCCGTCAAGTTTGATTAGTAAAGAAGGAGGGGAATACATTGAGCGGGGATCATGAAAAAGAGCACCCACATAGTTTAGAACACAGTGGTGGACACGCGCAATCGCCTCACGGTTCGCAGAGTTCACCTCACGCTTCGCACGACCCAAAGTCTCATGCACAGGCACGCAAGGAGAGCTTTGAGCCAAGAGCACACAGCCATAAGAAAAAAGAAAGCAACGTCAAGTACGCCATCATTGCAACCGTTCTTTTTCTTGTTATTGTTGGAGCGATCTATCTATTCCAACGAAAGGGTTCTGCTGAGAACAAGTCTATTGCGGCAGTCGTGAATGACGAGCACATTACAAATGCATACATTGATGACCAGTACGCGCGCATTCCAGCCCAGTTTAGGTCATTCATCACGCGCGAAGTCCTAGTCAACCAGACGATCAGTGAAGTTTTGCTGCTGCAGGAAGCAAAGAAGAAAGGCATTACGATAACCAAGGATGAAGTGAATTTGTTTTTGCGCGATGCGATGGCAAAAGCTCAGATTACGCAGGAACAGTTGGACCAGAAGCTCGCGGAGCAGAACGTCACGATGGATTACCTGCTTGATGTGTACGGCCGTCAATTGGTGATCACTAAATTGCTGGACCAGGAGCTGTTTGGTTCGGTGACTGTAAGCGACGAACAGGTCGAAGCATTCTACAATTCAAAGATCCGCGCCGCGCACATTCTGTATGAAACAGAGGATGAAGCAAAGGCGGCAATAGTAAAACTCAAGAAGTTCTCAACAGCAAAGCTGCCGTCTGAGTTTGAGAAACTAGCGAAGGCGGAGTCAAAGGACCCATCAGCTCAAGCCAATAGCGGGGACTTGGGTGAGTTTGAGAAGGGACAGATGGTTGCTCCTTTTGAGGAGGCTGCCCTTGCACTTAAGGAGGGCCAGATGACGGCAACACCTGTGAAGTCACAGTTCGGATATCACGTCATCTTGCGTTTGCCAAAGGATAAGTCTTTGGAGGATTCACGGGCAGATATAGAGGCGATGCTTAAGAATCAGAAGAAATCTGAGCTTGTTCCGCAGTATATCTCGCTGTTGGCATCGCAGGCAACCATTAAGGTGTTTCCGCCACCGTAGGAGTGAGTGGAAATAATTTTTATCTTTTTTCATGTTCTTTTATCTTTTTTTATCTTTTCTCATGGTGTGTATAACTTAGTTGAATTGATTTAGTTGAATCAGCGTATTGGCTTACGCAAGAAACGGTGTCACGATGAAATCTGAGATAGCTGCTTTTGAATTGCATTATGTGGTTTCTGAATTATCTGCGTATGTCGGAGCCAAGGTTGAGCAGGTCTATCAGCGTAGTGAACAGGAGTTGTTTTTTTCCCTTCATAGTTCTGGGATGGGAAAGAAGTATCTACGCATCATGGTTGGAAAACTCTTGTATCTTGCAGCGCAGAAACCGCCAATGCCACAGACACCTCCTGGTTTTTGTCTTTATTTGCGAAAGCGGCTCAATAATGCCCGGTTGATGAGCGTCCGCCAGCTTGGGTTTGAGCGTATTGTGGAGTTTTCGTTTGAGCGCAAAAGCCGAGAAGGCATTACGTCATTTCTGTTGTACGCAGAGCTCTTCACGCCGGGCAATATCGTCCTGTGTGACAGCGAAGGAATGATACTTTCAGTGCTTGAGAAGCAGAAGTGGGGAAAGCGTACCCTGGAACCGAAACACCGCTACGAGTATCCCAAGAAAGACGCGAATGCTCTAACTGTGAACATAGATCAGTTCAAGGCAATCCTCGCCAAGTCAGACAAAGAGAGTGTAGTGAAGACCTTGGCGATTGAACTTGGCCTTGGTGGAGTTTATGCAGAGGAGGTTTGTTTTCAGTCAGGGATTGACAAGTTGTCAGACAGCAAGAACCTCAAGGCTGCAGAAGTAGAAAAGGTTTTTGATGCGCTGCAAGACCTGCGTTCAGCAAAGATTCAGCCAATGATTATATGTGGCGCAGATGAGTCGATCGTCGATGTTATTCCAATCGACCTTGCCCGCCATGCAAAGAAACCGCGTAAGGAGTTTTCATCTTTCAGCGAGGCATTGGATGCAGCCCTTTCTGAAAAATTTGAAGTTTTAGAAGAGAAAAAGAAGATCTCTGAATCAAGATCAAGATTCGCGAAGGTTGATGAAATACTCGCCGATCAGCAGTCCAGGCTTGCAGGTTTACAGAAGGCCGAATCAGAGAATCAACGTAAGGCAGAGATCATATACGAAAATTATGCAGTGAT
>JACRKM010000120.1 GCA_016219765.1 Candidatus Woesearchaeota archaeon | reverse complement strand
CGCTTCTTGTCCGGTTGGTCCTGTTGTTGGTTTCTTCGCGCTTGGCTTTTTACGGGGCTTGTTTTTCTTCTCGGCAGTTTGTCCCTTTGCTGATTGGGCTGGCGCGCCTTTTGCGAGTGCCTCTTCTTCTTTTTTTGCATTGTGCGCTTCTTTGCCAGTAAGCTCTTGGACAACAGTTTGTGGAGTTTCCAGTATCTCGATTCTATCAGGCAGAACAGTGTCGGGCGGCATGATGCGTACAATGATGCCAACAGTGCCAGTTTTGAGCTGTGCTGCAGAGTATGCTTTTAGTACACCGGTAAGTGCGATGTCGCCACACTTCTTGAGGTATCCTTGATAAAATCGCCAGCGTTTTGCCCGCGAGCTGGGGATTTTTCCCGATATGAGGATCTCAACGCCGAATGCTCCTGATGCCATGACGTCGCTCATGACGTTGTGACCGATCCCTTTGAAGCGCTGGGTGCCGAATTTTTCAAGTGAGCTGGCGACGCGTTCTGCTACAATCTGCGCATCAAGGTTGACGTGCTCGACTTCCTGGATCTCTATCTGCGGGTTCTCGAGTTCAAAGTTTTCTTTGAGATCGGTGGTGAGTTTCTTAATGTTTTGCCCTTTGCGTCCTACGATGAGTCCTGGGCGCGAGGCGTAGATAATGATCTTCTCTCCCAGGGGCGTCTTTTGGAGTTTGACGTGTGAGTGTCCTAGGTTGCGCAGCGAATGGCTGATGTATTCCTGAATACGGTGCTCCTTGACATTGCTTGCAACGATCTGGCGTTCGATCATTGTCTGCTTCCCTCGGTGTTAGCAGAATGGCTGAAAAGTTTCTTTTTTTCTGCTTGTGTTTTTTGTCCTTCTTTTTTCTTTCCTTCTTTTTTTGTTGATGCGGCTTCCTTTGCGGCGGGTGCGGCTTCCTGCATCACGACTTCTACGTGCGCGCGTTTCATTTGGCTCCGACGTTGCCTGCCAGCGTGAAATGGTTCGTTTGCCCTATGCGCGCAGACGTGGATGATCGAAAGGTTGCTCGTGTTGAGTCCTTTGCTTTGCGCATTCACTTCCGCAGATTCGAGGAGCGCTAGTATCGTCTGCGATGCCTTGACTGGATAGCGTCCTGCTGCAATGTTGCCCGGTTTGTGCCCAAGGCCGTTCGTGAATCTTGTGAACTCGATCGGCTTTCGCATGGCGATCGCGTCCTGGAGTATTTGTTTTGCTCGTGAAAGGCTTTTGCGGCGTAATCGATTGCAGATCTCGATTGCTTGCTTGGGTGAGACGTCAACGTCTCGTCCGATAGCGCGCGCCATGCTGCTGGGATTGTATCCTTGGAACGCGTATTTTGCTTGTGCCATTGTTCACATCTTGTAGAGCATTGCTGAGATCGTTGTGTTTACTTGACTGAAATGTTTGCTGATGATCGTGTTGCGCCGATTCCTGGTGCACTGTGGCTGACTTTCTTTCTTGTAAGCGCGAATTCACCGAGGTAGTGTCCAATCATTTCAGGTTGGATTTCGATAATGACAAATTCTTTGCCGTTGTGGATCTTGATTTGTCTGCTGACCATCTCTGGGAGCACGATGAGGTCACGACAGTGCGTCTTTAGGTTTTTGCTGCCTTTACGCAGATTGTTCAGGAAAACCTTTTGCTGTTCGTTGAATCCTTTCTTAATGCATCGGCGTGCGCGGGATGGAAGGTGTTCTGCAAGCTCATTCAAGCTCATTGCTTGGAGCTCTTCAAGCGTTTTTCCGCGATAGGTGAATTCTTTTCGTGCCATGGAGATCGTTTCCTGGTTTTTAGTGCATTTTAGTGCAGTGGTTTTTTATGTCTTTTTTGTGTCTTCTTATTTACTATTATCATTTGCTATTTTTTCTTGTCTACTTCGCATCATACTTACTTATCCTACTTACTCTTTCGGCCAGTTCTTCGCGCTGCGATCATCCCTACTTTGCGTCCGGGCGGAGCATTGCGCGACGTCGGCCGTGCCTTGGATTTACGTAATGTTCTCTTGTTTCCGAAGGGGTGGTCGACCGCGTTTTGCGCTGCACCGCTGATGTGAGGATATTTCTTATTCTTTGCCCAGTGCTTGTAGTACGCTTGTCCTGCTTTGAGGAACGGCTTTTCTAGCCTTCCTCCTCCTGCGATGATGCCGATAGATGCGCGGCAGTTTGCGTGGAACTGCTTGCTTTTCTTGGATGGAAGTTGAACGATAATTCCTTCTTTGAGTTTAGTGACGACTTTGGCAAAGGCGCCGCTTGCACGTACGAACTTACCACCATCGCCAGGAACCCCTTCGATGTTGTAGATGAGTGCTCCTTCAGGAATTTGTGCGAGGGGTAGCGTATTTCCAAGGGACGGTTCGGCTTCGCTGCCGCTCTTGACAACATCACCGACCTTGACTCCTTCGGGTGCGAGGAGAAGCACAAGCTCTCCGCCAGCATACTTTACTTTTGCAAGTGGCGCTGAGTGCCCCTGGCAATGGACGAGATCGATTATTGTGCCTTGTACAGTTTCTTGCGTGAGTGGGTGATGCTTTGCAGCACCCTCATAGCGAAATGACGGTGCGCGATAGGTTGGGCTTCCGGTTCCACGCGCTTGCTGGATAAGATTTTTTCCCATGGTGTATCAGGATTCTGTGTAACGATTGCTTTGGTTCCTTGTAATCAGTTTACTCTCCATTACTCTATTCATTACATCAGCTTCATTACATTAGCCCTAGTTCTGTTGCGACATCGAGTGCTGGCGACTCGGGCGAGAGCCGGACATATGCCTTTTTTTGGCCTTGTGGTGTGACAAAGGTGTTGACTTTTACAACCTTAACTTTGAATAGTTCTTCAATTGCTTTCTTCACATCGGTCTTTGTAGCTTGATTGTCAACGATGAAGACGAGTTTGTTCTCCGCTTCCATGAGGCGGATTGACTTTTCTGTTGAGAGCGGGTATTTGACGACAGTGGAAGCATCCATGGTTGTTCACGATCACGATTGTTGTTTGCGATTCATACAATTCATACTGAATCGGGTTTAGTGTTCGGGTTGGCCTTTGCGTTTCTTGTTTTTGCTTTGCGCGATTGAAGGCTGAAGAGATTATTTTTGGAGCACGCATCGATGGCTGCTTCGGAAAAGAGAGCGAGTCTTCCTGCGTGTGATCCTGGCGCAAGCAGTTCAACATTGAGTTTTGAAACTTCACACGCATCGACACCAGGGATATTCTTTGCTGAGGAAAGGAGCTTACATGGTCCACCGACAACAAAGAGCGGCCCGATGCGGCCCCGCTCGGCTCGTCCGCGCCATCTTGCTATGCCTGCTCGCCGAGTGGCGACACTTGAGCGCGCAAGCTCGTCTGCAAAGCCGAGCACAAGCAGCGCTTTTTCAACGTCTTTGGTTTTCGCGAGCGCTTCGACTGCGTTGTCGACGACGAACGGGTATGTGCCGGGTGTTGCATGTCCGCGCGCTTTGACAAGCTCCTTCCGGAGTGTTGCCGCGATTGCTGATCGGATTGCAAAGCGCCGCTCGCGCACATTAATGCTTTTTGCCCATTGTTTGCTTGCTTTGGGCGGATGTGCTTTGCGCCCTCCGACTGTTCCTGGTGCAACAGCGCCGACCCAGTTGAATTGGGTTCCACGATGTGACATTATCTTTCGCGGCACGCGGGAGATTCCATGTCCGTATGAACATTTCCAGTCGCGTCGTCTTCGTGAGAGTTTTCCTTTTTGTTTCTGTCCAGCCATCGGATCGGTTCCATACGGCTGGCGCCGGTGGCTTTGCTGCGCTTCGACTGCGCGTTTGATGACGTCAGGACGGACGTTCTCGTTAAAGATCGATGGTAATTCCTTGGATCCTTTTTCAGTGTTGGTTATTGTGAGTATTTTGAGTTTCATGTGATTGTGCGCTCAGTTATAGCGGTTCTATCATGTGCTTCGTGTGCTCAATCAGTTTCCTTGCTGTGATGTGAGGCTTATGTGATTAATCGCCGGCACGGGTCCTTCGAATTTCCTATTTGGATTTCGTGCAAGCGTGAGACGGATGAGGCGGTTCGATGTGCCAACAACAGAGCCCTTTACGAGAATACAGGGATTCTTGACAAAGCCGTAGTGGACAAACCCCCCTTTCTTATTGATTTCTTCGGGTTTATCGCAAACTTTGAGGATAAGTTTATTGTAATCGATGCGTTGGTGGTATCCCATCTGTCCGGCAAACGCGACGCGGTACATGACGTGTCCCTGCTTGCTCCAGCCGCCGAGTGATCCTGGTCCACGTTTGGTTTTTTCGGATTTGTGCTGGCGGATCTTGACGCCTAAGCGCTTCACGGGCCCCTGGAATCCTTTGCCTTTGCTTACTGCCTGTACATCAACCTGTGTTCCTTCGGCGAAGGCGTCCTTGATGCTGAGCTCTTTGCCAAGCTGTTCTTTGGCGTATGCGAGTTTGTCGCTTACACTGCCGCCAAGCCCAAGCTCAAAAAGCTCTGGTTTTTTCTTTCCAATTCCGGTGAGTTTGGGTTGTGTGTAGACGAGCAGTCGGACATCGGTGTAGTCTTCTGCTTTGAGCGACTGAAGTTTTTCTTCGTTGGGTTTTTTAGGCAAAATTATCTTGCGGCTCAATTCTTTGTCAAGCTTTCCGAGGATTTCGGTTGCGACTTGCTTGCCGTAGTATCCTTTCTTGTAGAATCTGATGCCTGCAACCTTGAGCGGCGGGCACTCGATAATGGTCGCGG
>JACRKM010000119.1 GCA_016219765.1 Candidatus Woesearchaeota archaeon | reverse complement strand
TCCCTTATCAACCCACCTCGTAGTATTTCGCTTCGCTCAATACTACTCAACGTTCGTCGTCCGATTGGAGCGCGGCGAAAATCGGACTTGAGATCGAGTGCCAGCGGATCGATGGCCGCTGGGGGCATCCCCCTTGTCGGTGTGAACGAGTAATTGTCCATCTCTCGCGAAAAGGCGGTGGCGGTGAGCGTGGCGGCGATGCAAGGAAATTTCGCACCAACTTCTGCGCCGCGGTAACATTTATATATCGACGCTTGCTGCGGCAGGCTGTGAATAGAAAGAGCATCTTCTTTGCAACGCTGGTGTTGAGCCTATTTGTACTTGTCGCATGTAAGACTGCAGCGCCATCGACGACAAGCGCCTGGGAGACTGCGCGCGACTCGCAGACGCACCCTGTCGTGCCGCAGAAGCCTGCTGAACAGTTGTACGTAAAAGCGACAGATCGCGATTTTTCATTTTCGTATCCTCAATGGACTGAACCAAAAGAGACACTTTCGAAGAACGCGATTGTGCAGGTCAGCAAGGATGGATGTGCGGTGTTTCTTGAAGCGACGAATGTGTCATATTCAACAGCGTTTGACTCGACTCTGAAGTTTCTTAAGTCAGGGCAAGGCAAAGAAGTAAAAGTAAGCAATGTATCGCGCGGGATTATAGAGCACGTGCGCTGGAACAAAGACAGGACGCAGACCTTCTTTTCAACTACAAAATTCAAGCAGTGCAATGAGTTCACGTATGTGGTTACAATTACGTGCGATGTGACGAAGATCGATACAGAGATGAGGAAAGTATTTGAGAAGGTGATTAATTCGGTGAACTGTATGCCCTCTGCTCACGCCTCTGCACGTCCGCCGAATATGGCGGAGGCATTTCCAAAAAATGCGAGCATAAATGAGAGCATGAATGAGGGCGCTGTTGAGAATAAGTCATTACAAGCATCAAAGGTTGTAAAAGCTCCAGTAAGCAGCAGCGATGATGGACAATAAGAACATCGATCAAGTCGTGCGGATTCTTGGAAGAGAGTACAAAAAACACCGGACGCCGGTCGTGACAATGATCGCGCTTACTAAAGGTGATCCGTTTAAGGTTCTCATCTCGTGCCTTCTGAGCTTGCGTACAAAGGATGAAGTCACTGCACACGCTGTTCAGCGCTTATTTTCTGTTGCGGATTCGCCGCAGGAGATTTCGCGTTTGAGCAAAAAGCGAATCGAGAAGTTGATTTATCCTGTAGGATTTTACAAAACAAAAGCAGGAAATATGCGCCGCATCTGTAAGGAACTTTGTGACAATTACGAATGCAGAGTGCCGGACGAGATTGACGAGCTTCTTAAGTTTAAGGGCGTTGGGCGAAAGACTGCAAACTTGGTTGTGGCTCTCGGCTATGGCAAGGAGGGGATTTGTGTAGATACACACGTGCATCGGATCTCAAATCGTTTAGGATACATTAAGACAAAGAACCCGGAAGCGACAGAATTTGCATTGAGAGCAAAATTACCCAAGAAGCACTGGAAGCATTATAACGATTATCTGGTTTCGTTCGGCCAGCACACCTGCGTTCCTGTTTCTCCCTGGTGCAGCCGCTGTCCTATAAGAAAGTTCTGTCCAAGAATGGGTGTGGCAAAAAGTCGCTAAAGCAATCTCTGAATGGTATAGCGTGAAAAGTTCTGAAAATAAAGAAATAAAAAAATTGAAAAATTTCGAACCGGGTGCTTACTCTTCTGAAGCAAGTGCGTAGATTGCCTTAAGGCAGACGACGATGGTTGCAGGCAACACGAACAGCACGATTGTGCTGAAGATGTTCTGCAACACCGGTCCGACAGCCTGGATCGATGAGAGCACATTGCCACCCAAACTTGCAACGATCACAAGTGACACCGATGCAAACAAGAAGCTTTGCGTCTCTGCTCCGGTCACGTTGAGGAATCCGACAACGAGTCCCAAGACGATCAGTACTGAAGTGACCGCGGGTCCTATTGGCCAGAATCCTGCAACAACAGCAATAAGTAAGCCCGCTATAAAGGCCCAACTGCCTACTTTCTGTACCATAGATACTTTTTTCATAGCAGTATACACCTCCTTTTTGTGTTATTTTATTGGTGTTTTTAATTATAAACAATATTTAAATGTTGCGATTTTTGATAAAATGCTTCATAATGTTGTTTAAACGGTCTATTCACGGTTTCTGACTTTGGTAATGGCGTTCTGGATTTTTTACAACACCTTGCACGCCTATACACCGTTTCCAGCCTAGCCTAGCTTTACGTTGAACGAATAATTGATTTCACGCTTCAGGTAGGGCTCAAAACGGTATTTCTCATTTCGCTTATCTCCAAATGGATAAAGGAGATGAGAACATTTCACCGCAGTATCAGCGAAAGTATCAAACCCTTGGTCTTTTGCTTTCACAAAGAACATAACATCTTCGCCAGCCAGTGATTTTTTATTGTAATCAATATCAACCTTTTCAAGCACTTTTCGGGCGATCAATGCACAACCAAATCCTGCAGTGTAAATCTTGAGGAACCTATCTGAAAGAACTTCACTGATGTCGATCACTCGCACTGTTTCTTCACCGCCAAAATCATAGATGCAGGGAGCGATGATGTTGACCCCCTCTATCTTCATGTTGGTCAACACAACACCGGAAATAAGGCTCTTGTTTCTTTTGAGCAATCGCGACAATGCAAAAGGAGGAATGATGACGTCGGTATCTACAAAAAACAAATACTCATACTCCCTGTGCTGAAGAAGGTAATCACGGATCATCTTTCTGCCATTCGTAATAGTCTTAATCTTGTGATCAAATATTGCAGAATCGTGAATAACAGCCGCGCCTGTCGACTTGAGCTTATTTTGGTATTCTTGTGCAAGATCTCCCCTTGAATTGTCGACAAAGAGAAGGTCGTAATTCTTGTAGTTCTGTGCTCGAATCGCGTTCATGAATTCGTCAAAGCAGAATGCGTGCTTTGCAAACGTCACTGCAGCTATCAGAACTTTGGGATTCTGTTTCTCTTCTTGCATTTCCTTGTGTTGTTGCGACTCCATGATTGTCCTGGCACCGGTGATTATGATGTGGGGGTGAGGATTCGAACCCCAGTAGGCCTAAGCCAACAGGTCCTAAGCCTGTCCCGTTTGACCACTCCGGCACCCCCACAGGCAGAGTCAAGCGCGTTGCCTATTATAAAAACATTTGCACATTTGCGGCTTGTTTGCAAGTTATCATAAAATGTTGTGGGGTGCTACTTTTTCTTCGT
>JACRKM010000118.1 GCA_016219765.1 Candidatus Woesearchaeota archaeon | reverse complement strand
TGCTCATCGCCGACACTTCGTTGTTGAAGAATTCTCCAAGAATGGCGTGCGATTTTGCTGTTTGCTTTGCGAAGCGTGCGATGTTCTGGTTGAAGTAATCGCAGAATGTAGCGCAGTTGCGATACGTGATGGTGCTCGGAGGGGTGCATTGTTGGATGAACTGCTGGTGTTGCCTTATATAAGATTCACGATTGCCCTCCATGATCTGCAGAACGCGTGTGGGAAGTTTGTCATTTAGAAGTTTTGCTGAGCGCAGAACCTCAAGGTTTGATTTCAGCGTTTCCAGCCGCGCATCAAATTGCTTCAGTTCAACGGTGAGCTCTTGTTTGAGCGGCTCGAATTTTGCAGTGACGTGTTTTGCAAAGAATTGCGGCAGTGCTGAAATTTTTAATCGGTTGGAGGCTGAATCGTGTTCTTCTCCTTCGCTGTTGTCCTCGCCGGCAGATACATGCATAGATCCTTTTTCAAAAAAATCATCCATGATCTGCTCATTGAGGGCATTTTCATCAAAGCGTTCCTTGTGGATTGTGCTCTGCTCAGCCGCATTAACAATGCCAGAATTATCAGAAGAATCAGAAGATTCTGCGGGGCCGGATGCCGGGTCGGCATCTTCAGCTGCGCCTTCTCCATCGGCATCTCTTTCCGGGTCTTTTTGCTCGGGAAGAATGTCGCTCAATTTTGCAAAGGAAACAAGTCTTTTTAACCAGCTCATTGCATTGTGCAGAAAAAGCGGGATTTATAAATTTATTCATCATCTGGGCTCTGTAGAAAATATCCCCGGCACGCTCACCACCACCGCCTTTCCGCGAGAGATAGAAAGAAGCACCTGCGCGCTGACAAGGGGGATGCCCCATCGGGGAATGTCAGCTCGTCGACTGCACATTCACTATCACGAGCTTGGCGTGGTGGTGAGCGAGCGAGGTGTCGAGCCTCGCGGTGCCGGCTAATTAAGATTTTATACAGAGCTCATCATCTGTCATGAGGGCTATTAAGAAAAGATGACCAAAAAAGGCTATTCAAAAAAGAAGAAACTGGAAGTCGAGCTCGCGATGCAGCATATAGAGAATCTATTTGTACTGGCCGCGAACGTTGCAGATCAGGATAAAACTCTCGCAACGCGCTACG
This sequence comes from Candidatus Woesearchaeota archaeon, assembly GCA_016219765.1. Taxonomy (GTDB): domain Archaea; phylum Nanobdellota; class Nanobdellia; order Woesearchaeales; family UBA11576; genus JACQX01. Next base: position 5,274 of record JACRKM010000118.1, on the reverse strand, counting down.
TTGCCGCAGCACGCAAGATTGCTATGAAGTTTAAGTTGCGCATGCCATCGAGGCTGAAGCGCCAGTTCTGCAATCATTGTTATGAGTATTTCGTTCCAGGAAAGAATCTGAGGATCAGACTTCACAAGCAGCGCCTTATCTATTACTGTCTTTCCTGCAAGCATTTCTGGAGGAAGCCGCTGAACAGCAAAACTCTGCGTTTGTCTTCTAAGAAGTTCTAAATTTATCTGCTTAATCACGACCGGCACAATTTCCGCCACCTTTCCGAATTTTGTGCTTCGCTATTTGACGAGCCACCGAGCATCAATCAACCCTTGGACTCGCGACATCCCTGAAGGGCACCCTGTCGCTCGTCGACGCACGACAGGGGGTCCCACGGGATGTCGGGCGGCGCAGGAATGATTTGTCACAAGAAGTAAGATAACACCAAGTAAATCACCCTGGATGGCGAGTGCCATGGCGGTGCCGTGAGCATAAGAGCTAAACAAATACACAACGCTGCTTGAGCATCGCAGACGCGAGATTTAGGACGGCGCCTTGTTCACGAAAGCTTTATATAGAATTTACCATTCTTCAGTGGTTTACGGGTGGCTATTCATTGTCGGAGTTGGGCGTCACATGGCAAAGAGTGGATCGAAAAAAAGCAAAAAAACTCGGCAGACAGAGCGACAGACAGAGCGAACTTCTATTACCCAGGAACAAGCAGCCCAAAAACTTCGAGCACAAAAAGAAGCCAGCGTTCTTGAAGAAAAGAAAACTCCAAAAGGATCTGCTCAGGACGGAACGGATTTTCTCAACAAACAATTTGCTTCGCTGCCTGCACACCACGGTGAGGAAAGAGCTGGTTTGAGACAATGGCAGCGAACTTTGCCTGCTTCAGCGTCTTCTTCCATAAGTACGCAGTTCCCACCGCGCTTCTCGCAGATCCAGCAATCACGAAACAAGATCAAAGAAGCATTTGGTGCCATCAAACACGATATGCTGTTAGCGAAGGAGGTACAGCACCAACATGCAGCGCGCATTAGTGAGCTCAAGCAGCTTCTCAAGGACAGTCAAACTGATTATGTAACGATCGACAAGTTTAATGTTTTTAAAATTAAGTTCAGTGAGCTCGGCGATCTCATAAATAAACTGCAGGATAAACTGCAGGATCAAGTGCTTCGGCTTGAGCAAGCTGACGATGATCGCGCGAAGGCCGCGGCATCTCATGACCAGATGAACGCGGTAACCGGAAAGCTTGACAAACTAAGTTTTGATCTAAAAGAGCTTGCACAAACAGCGGCAACAAAAGAGCAATTGCTGGAAAACCTTGGTGAATATCGTGCGTCGATCGATGATTTGCGCGACCAGTTCCATGAACTCGTCCAAAAGAAAGATGTTCTGACACCCCGGCAGGAGCAAAAGATAGACGCTGCGCTGGCAGAGCATTCGAATGTTGTCCAAAGCCGGTTGAAAGAGTTCAAGAAAGGTCTAGACGTCTACGTCACTGCATCTCAGACAGAGCAATTGCTTACTGACATTAATGCGGAATTTGATGGTGTCAAACAAAACATTTCTCAACTTATCAAGAAGCAGAAGGAATTCGGATCGTTCCCTGAGCTTGTAGATGTTGTTGATGCGGTACAGAAGCAAGTGGCCGCGCTGGAGAAGTCGCTCAAGAATTTCGCGACACAAAAACAGGTCCAGAATGTGCTTGATGACGTAAATGATGAGTTTGACAATGTACAGAATGAATTCAACTTGATTCATCATGAGATCAGGAAGGGATTGAGTGTTTTTGTGACAAAAAAGCAACTGCAGCAGACGCGTGGCGAATGGAAGGAGAATCTTGAAGACCTGCGAAAAATGATTGGGAAGAATGTCTCTGATGTCGCGGCTGTCAGAAAAGAGCTGCAACAGGAACTTAAGAACTATGTCCCCGGAGACCGGCTGGAGATAGAAGTGGACGATGTTCATAAAGAAGTCCACGAGATTGCTGATGCAGTCAAAAAGCTGTATGATCGTCGCAAAAGTGGACCCGATATTGCAGATATCGATAAGCGTCTGTCGTATCATGTGATGATGACAAAAGAGAAGCATGTGGAACGCGATGAATATAACTTGCTTGTTGATGATGTAAATAGGATTAAAAAACTGATCAGCGATGCCAAAACAAAAAAGAAGGCTGCAGCGGTTGCGCAGGCATCGGACCTCAAAGCGTCAAAAAGACTTGCAAAGCCCAAAGTCGCACTGCCGCGGGTTGATCAGCAGGGAAAGCGCTTGCTCCAATTCCTGGGAACATTTCTCATTGTTGCGGCTTTTGGATTATTGATCCTTGACATTGTCTTCTTCTATCTGAATGTTTTGACGCGGGCAGGCACTGCGCTTTCAGTTGCGTCGGTTGCATGTTTTGTTGTTGGGATGGGAGTGAGGATCTATCTGACACTTACGGGGAAAAACTGATAGGCGCTAAACAAATACAGAAAAAGAATTTCTAGCGATTGGAAAACCGGCCGCGGCGTTTTCCGCTTTGTTTTTGTGTAAGTGCTGTTGCAACTTTTGTTTATCGGGCTTATTGGCGCCGCCACCGCGACACTCACCACTTCCTGTCTTGTGCAGGTAATGTGATTTCGCTTTTTATAAATAATCCTTACTGCGACGCTCGGCATCCCTTTGGGAACCCTGCCTCGCGTCGACGAATGACAGGGATCCCCTTCGGGATGTCATGAGTCGCAGGAAGGATCATGACAAAGCCCAACACGCTCAATACACCGACAAGCAAGACGTTCACACATCAAACAGTGGCGTTCGCTCGCAGGGCGGCAGCGGCACATTCATGATAGAGCCAGTTGCAAAGATAGTTTTTTATACCCTTTATTTCTTAGCCAGTCTATTCCGAATTCATTCGGGCCCGTGGTCTAGCGGCTATGACGTTTCCTTCACACGGAAGAGGTCCCCAGTTCGAATCTGGGCGGGCCCACTTTATTTCGTTTAGTTTACGCCCAATATCGAATTGCAAAAAGAATCGCCAGGAATTGCAAAATGCGTGATGGCGCGACAGAAGCGTTTAAGCACAAGAGAATCAGCACGGCACACGTCAAAAAGATGGTGCCATAGCTAATTGAATGCGCTGTGCACGGATCCAGCGTGAAACGGTGAGATGATGAGCGTAAAACGTAATGTAATGCTGATTGCGACACTTATGTCTTCTGTATCATGCCAGCCAAAGCAGCATTTATCTTCGATGACTGAGACGAAATCGCTTATCGTCCTTGACAGTTTCCAACATCCTTACACTTTCAAGGATCGCGAAGCCGGAGAAAAAGATCTTGAATCGCTTGCAAAGACAGCATCGAAGGAAGATGAATGGTTTTACGTAGAGGATCGGCACACCAAGGAAGGTGTCTGGTTCGATGTGGGATATCAGCAGACCGCTACATCGACTGAGACGGACGTACAGTATCTTGAGAATTTGCTTAACACTGTGTTTGCGACAAGCACGATAGCAAAGCACCAGATAGAAGTTACAGAATATCATATACACCCATACCGATCGTTGATGGAACAGATACTTCGGAGTAGAAAACCCACAGCGTATCGCCGTAACGACGGAACAACCACTTATGGCATCTCACCACATGATCAGGAGGATGCATCAGTGCCATCCTCTGCTGATATACTTGCGCATGCTACAATCAAGAATGCGATCAAGGAAGAGACGCGCCTCAAAGGTTTTTTCCTCCTCCCTGCTGTTGTGGTCACGCCATGGGGCAAGTTTGTATACGATGTATCGCAAGACTTTGCAAAACGTTACGAAGCTGAGGGTGCAAAGTTCATTAAGATAGCTTACGAGGAGGCACATCAGGAGAGTGAATCATGCAAGAGCATGGACTGCACACTTGCCATATTCGGGAAACATGGAATGATTATCGAATACGAGAGGCGCGAGTCTCCAAAAGTTATTTTAATGGATCGTTAAGAAGAAGTGGCAAGTATATACGCAAACGAGGGACAGTATGAAGTACAAAGTCAAAGACATGCATCTGGCAGAGCAAGGCAGGCTGAATATTGAACTTGCAGAATCCAGAATGCCGGTTCTCCGATACTTAAGAAAGAAGTACGATGATGAAAAGCCGCTCAAGGGCATATCAATCGGCGGCTGTCTACACGTCACCAAAGAGACTGCGGTTCTGATAAGGACGCTAAAGGCGGCCGGAGCTGAAGTGGCCTGGTCTGGCTGTAATCCACTCAGCACGCAAGACGATGTCGCTGCTGCACTCGTGAAATACTATGAGGTTCCTGTGTTCGCGTGGAGAGGGTTATCGAATCGTGAATATTATGACTGCATTGATGAAGTTCTTGATAGTTTTCCTGACATCACGATGGATGACGGAGCTGACCTAATTATTCGTATTCACAAGAATTACTGTTCACTCCTCAAGAAGGTGTTTGGCGGAACCGAAGAGACTACAACCGGAGTTCACCGCCTCCGTGCAATGGCTGCTGCAGGGAAGCTTCGCTATCCTGTTGTTGCAGTTAATGATGCGGAGACGAAGTGGGATTTTGACAACGTCTATGGAACCGGGCAGTCTACGCTCGATGGTATAATTCGTTCGACCAATGTTTTGCTAGCAGGGAAGACGGTTGTCGTAGCTGGTTACGGACACTGCGGCAAGGGAGTTGCGATGCGCGCACGCGGGATGGGCGCGAACGTTATCGTGACGGAAGTCGACCCGATGCAGGCATTAAAGGCGACAATGGATGGGTATCGCGTTATGCCGATGGATGGCGCTGCTCCGATAGGAGATGTTTTTGTGACCGCGACTGGCTGCAGAGACGTAATCAAGCGCCGACACCTTAGAAAAATGAAAGATGGCACAGTTCTCTCTAATACAGGGCATTTCAATGTGGAGATTTCGCTTCACGATCTCAAAGATCTGGCAGAAGAAAAGAAGGAAGTCCGTCCGAACATGATGGAATATCTTCTTTGCAGCGGAAAAAAACTCTATCTTCTTGCTGAAGGGCGTTTAGTAAACCTTGCTGCTGCTGAAGGCCACCCGTCTGAAGTGATGGATATGAGCTTTGCAAACCAGTTTCTATCCGTCTTGTACCTGGTACAGAATAAAGGCGGGCTAAACAATGGAGTGCATGACGTGTCGCGCGAGCAAGACGCAGAGGTTGCGGCAATCAAACTCAATACATTGGGTGTGGGAATAGATGTGCTGACGCGGGAACAGCAGAGATACCTGAAGGATTATACAAGCGGGACTTAAGGTTAATGATCGGTGTGAGGTG
>JACRKM010000117.1 GCA_016219765.1 Candidatus Woesearchaeota archaeon | reverse complement strand
GCAAAAAACTTTTAAATAAGTATGTTGATAATAAGATTTTAGCACTACATATCGTCAGAGGCAGGGATGTTTTCTTAACAAAAGATAAAATGCTTTTTAGAGAAGATAAAAAGTATAAACTAATAGAACAAGAATTTCCAAAAATAAAAATTAGATTACTTGATGAGAAGTTTATCGTGGAACTGAAAACATTAGTTAATCAACGACCTCCTCCTACGCCCTAAAGGGCAGGGGTTTAACCCCTCAGCTCGCTACGCTCTAAGAATGACCTCTCCAGTCACTCGTCCAGACGCGTCGTTACCTTCAGTTTCCCTTCGAAAATTACCATCGTATGCTCTGCCTGGCTCACCATGCCCTTCGCTTTCTCGACAAGCTGGCCGTATTCGTAGAGAACGCCATTGCTCACAAGATCACGCACGGCATAATTAACTTTAGAAACAGGAAATTTCTTTGCGAGCCAGCGTGTTGCAAAAGGAAGCCCTCTGTATTTATCAATCTCTTTAAGCACATCGCGGCTCATCTGGCTGCGGACAGGCCGTTTATTTTCCAGCATATAAATATAACAGGGAGCCTTTTCATGAATTAATCCAAGGCCATCAGTAGCGAATGGCTCACTCGCAAATGACATGCCATCGACAAATTCAAACGAGTCACCATTATTGTAATTGGGAACCGTCGGCGAAGCATGCTGGTGAAATTGCGCAACACCGTGCCCGGAAAGATTACGCACCGGCTTGTAACCGTAGCTCTCGATCGTCTCGGCGATCTCTTTGCCGACCTCGCCGAGCGTGACACCGACGGCGGCAAGCTTCGTGACTTTCTCCACTGCTTCGCGGGACGCCTTCACAAGATCAGCATACTTTCCTGTGAGATCGACTGTGAGCGCGTTATCACCGATGTAGCCATTGTATTGCGTACCGATGTCAAGCTTTATGATGTCATTTTCGGTGAAGATAGTCTCGTCGCCCGCAGGAGGAGTGTAGTGCGCGGCAACCTCATTTCTGGAAATGTTGCAGGGGAATGCAAGCTCGCAGCCAAGCTGTCGAATCTTCTCTTCAACAGCCTCAGCAACATCGATGTATTTTACGCCGGGCTTAACAAGGGATTTGCCATACTGCAGTGCTTCTGCTGCAGCGCGGCCGGCTTTCAGGTAAGATTGGTAGACCTCCTTGGTCGTGACGGGCGTTTCTACTTCCTCTCCTTTCATGATGTCGCCACCAATGCAGTGTTTATAAAAATGTTTTGGATTCCTGAAGGTTGGTGCGAAAATAACTGCTATTACTTATCTTGCCGCCCCCACACCAACGCTCGACGCGTCGCACGCCCACCGCCACGCCAGGCGCGTGATATGGCTGTGCGCATTGAGGACCGACATTCCCCGATGGGGCATCCCCCTTGTCGGTATGAATGAGTAATCGTCCATCTCTCGCGAAAAGGCGGTGGCGGTGAGCGTGGCGGCGAAGCAAGGGAATTTCGCACCAACCAAAGATTCCTGTTGCGGATTAAGACCCCTGCTTATACCTTCCCCTCTTCTCAACCAGGTGGAGGCGCTCGATGACTGCTTCTGCCTGCTTTGACTTCTCGCTGTAGCCCGCGAGGACTTCTGCAAAGCACGCATCAGCTATCCTGTAGTGCTTGCTCTGCAACGCGTGAAGGAGAAGATGCAGGTCGACTGCCTTGTCCTCGATTTTCTTCGAGATGAACGAAAGGCCGAAGTCAATGAAGAAGACTTCCTTCTTTTTTTCATGCAGAATCATGTTGGATGTAGTAAGGTCGTGATGGATCACTTCGAGGGAATGCAGCCAGGCAACCTTCTCTCCGATCTCTTTGCAAATACGCAGACACACAGAACTGTCTTTTTCGTTGCTGTCAAGAACCTGTTTGATCAGCGCGCCAGGAATGTGCTCGATCTGCAGCACCATCTTCTCTTCATCGACGCTGGTAACCTGCGGCGCAGGAAACCGCGATTGCATAAGCATGCCGAGGATCTTCGCTTCGTGGCGCGTGCGCGTCTTTCTGAGACGCCCATCGAGAGCCGGATGGCGGTAACTTTTCGTGACGCGGTCTTTTGTGACAGTTTTGCCATCCGTCGACAGGATGGCTTCGGCCCCTTGTGAAATTATTTTTTTCATGAGATTATCGCGTGTCGGTGGCAGCGCAGCGAAAGTTGAAAATGGATTCGTATCATCTGTTAGTGGAGGCCGCTTGAGCCAAAGCCCGTGCTGCCCCGCTGCGTCTCCTCAAGCTCTTCCACTTCTTCAATGGTCGCCTGATGGACGGGCTGGATGAGCATCTGCGCAATCCGCATGCTGCGCTCGACCTTGAAGTCTTCTGTTCCAAGGTTGCAGAGAACGACACCGATCTCCCCGCGATACCCTGCATCGATCACACCACCAAGGCACGTTAGGCCATTCTTTGCAGCAAGGCCGCTGCGATCCCAGATTAATCCAACGTATCCTTTGGGGATTGCAACGCAAAGGCCGGTCTTCACCAGAGTTTTTTCCCCGGCCTTGATCAGTACGTCGTGTGTTGAACGCAAATCAAATGCGGCATCGCCATCCTTGGCATAGTTTGGCGCAGCAATTTCCTTATCGAGCCGCTTGATCTTGAGATGAACCATAAAAAAATCCCTTATATCATCTTAATATCATCTTATATTGTCTAACTCGTCTTTGAGCGGTGGTGCAACTCTCCGATAAACCGGCGTTGCTTCCATGATTTCCACATTTCTTTGTTGCAGCACTTGTGACGCTTGTTCGTCAACAGCTCCAAACCTCCACAAATGCGCAATGCCAAGTTCGACCAGTATCCAATGGAGCAATGAAAATGCGCGCCGACCCTTCTGATCATTGAACCAGAAGAATCTGAATGCCTTATTGTATCGCCGCGAATACCGAATAGCGTGTATGCGATCTAATAAAAGGTGCAGAAAGAATCCTAATGAGAAAAGAGCCGCGAATGTGTACTGCACAGCAAGAACTACGACAATTGCACTAAATTCAATTGTATGACAAACATTAAGAATGTAATCATTCCGGTGCTGGTATTGCTTGTGATAATTGTAAGCTGACTTCAAACTCAGCGCCTTTTTTGAAAGAATAATCCAGAGGTAATGATCTGCGTCGATAAGAAAACCGCCGACAATGATGAATACAGATAACCAGCCGAAAAACGGATAGAGAACAGCTGCAATCACTGCTGAAACAACAAAATGCACTGATAGGTCCATGGTCCTAGAACAACAAATGTGAAAAAATATATTTGTTTAGCTCTTATGCTCACAGCGCCGCCACGACACTCGCTATGTATGTGAAAGCGGACTGTGTTTTCCAAGAGCTGTAAAATCGTATCCGTTCATTGCCAGCTCGCAGGTCGGTGGCGGCGCTGTGAGAGCGATTAGCTAAACAAATACGAAAAATTATTACGCTTCCTGTGTCTCAAGATGTTCCTGCGGAAGCTCTTGTTCTTGTGGAGCTTGTGAGGTTTCCTCTTCGATCTCTACGCGAGCTTCAGGCGGTGCTTTCATCATCGCAGCATTCGCAAGAAGCGACGCCAGCTTATGCTTTTCATCCTTCATTGTCTCAAGTATCCTGATCTCAAACGCCTTGACAGGAAAAGTCTTGTGAAGCATATTTCTGATATCTTTCTGGAGCTTATAGTTCACGAGGTCAATAATCAGTGTATCATAATCGACAGTGCTGATAGAATGCTGTAGATTCGCCATAGTAGTCCGCCGCAAACGCGCTTTCATGGTCTGGCTTGTCTTCGAGTTAGTAATAATAAGCGGCTTAAGCCGAATCACTTTTTTGTCTTTTGTAACGCACACAAAGCTGTCATCAAGCTTGTCCTTTCTTCGACGCACGCGGCGCTTAATGGAGGCCTGCTGCAGTTCAAAACGCTTTACTTCCGTGTAGGCATTTGCCCCTTGCACATTCATAACTTCAAACGTCACATTAATATTCTGGGTCTTGATGTTGCCCGTCAGCATCATGAGATTTACTTCGACAGTGCGTCCCCTGACTGCCTCCGGAGAATTTGCAGGAGTCTCGCCAACAACCTGTTCCCCAAAGATCTTAGGAGCGATGAGATAGAACCATTTTTTGCGCTTCCACTTGTCTGCAACCTTGAGTCTTGCTTGTGCTTTTACCATGATTGATTTCCTTTCTGTTTTATAATGAAGTTTCTGATTAGGAGAAACGGGTTATTTATAAAGGTATTGGTCGTTTATGTTGCCTGAGAAATAGCAGAATAATAGCCTATAAACCCCTAACTTGGCAATAGCCAAGAAAGTGTTTGCCTGAATTAACTTCCTCCAACCGCTGCTTCATTAGTTAATGCTACGTACAACGTAGACACTGAATATACCTTCTCCAAAGAAATGATGCTGAGAAACGCTAAATGAAATTCCTGATGATCAAGAGTAGGTTTACGATCAAAACAATCCCTATACTGATAAGCGCATCATGTTTTGCCTTCTTGCTTCCTTCCTGGCATTCAGTAAGATGGTAACTGAAACCGATGAGCCCTCCGACAAGCGCATACACCAGAAGCGAGCCCCATAACGGATGATATGCGCGATGCGTAAAATATACGACGACAAAGTTGCCAAAGTTCGACATCGTCAGAAAGAACGGCATGACAAATCTAACTACCGTATTGGCCAGAGCAAATACGATGAGCGCGAGCACTACGCCTCCTCCAGCGCCAAAAAAGACGCACTCAATGAGACTTGTTTGCGATGCAGGATCTTTTTTTTGCATTTGTAACACGCTGCCTCTTTTTCTGTGTGAAGGATTATGAGAGGAGGATTTATATGGTTTTTCATCAAATTCATCAAATCCAGCCATTTTAATGCACACTATTGCACACTACTAATGCACTAAAATTCAACTGGCCTGAAACTTACTGGTGGTCTCAAAGCTTTTGACAAAAGAAGGATTAAGGCGCATAAGGAATCAGCAACCAACGCCTACCACTGTTCCACAAAGATTTTCTCAGAAGGAATACCAATCTGCACAAGCGTTTCCCTGCTCGCGTCGATGAACTCCTTCGGACCGCAGATGTACACTGACTTATCACGCGGACTCTTTATTATCCGCATAAGAAGTTCGCAAATCCTTCCACGCGATCCGCACCACCCAGGCACAGAAGCTGTCCGCGACGTCAGAGTTGTATATACTTTAAAATTACTATGTTTGTCTGCCAGCTGTTCAAGATTCTTAGCATAAAGATAATCATACGGTTCACGAAAGCTAAAGAAGAGCGCAATATCAGTTTGTGTATTCGTGTGGAGCAAATCTGCAATCATGCTGTAGAGAGGAGCTATGCCCGTTCCTCCAGCAACAAACATTGTTTCTTTATCAAGAGGCTTGTGCAATACAAACTTTCCGAATGGACCGTGGAAGTCAACCAGTCCGCCGACTGGAACCGAACCGATGCGGCCCGAGACCTTTCCGCCCTGATGGACTTTTATGCAGAGGCGAAACTCCGGAGCCTCGTGAGGCGGCGACGCGATCGAAAAGGCACGTTTGTTCTCATTGCCAGCCTCATCCGGCAGCGAAAGCATCACAAACTGTCCAGCCTCGAACGTAAAATCCGGGAAATCAACAGGCTTGAAGGTTATACTAATGACTGTGGGTGAAAGTTGAACCAATGCAGTAATGCTTGCCTTGAATTTGCGAGGCGGGATGCTCATAGCGATCTTTGACAATGGCTTATATTTATTTGTTATCATCGAACAGTCTCTGTAGAAAGTCTTGACAAGCCGGCACCACGATGCTCGACGCATCGTTCACTCACCACCACGCCAGGCTCGTGATACACGCTGTGCTCTTTGATGACCGACATTCCCCGGATGGGACATCCCCCTTGTCGGTACGCCCGTGTTTTTTTCCATCTCTCGCAAAAGGGCGGTGGTGGTGAGTGTGCCGGCGCTATTTTCTACATAGCCCATCGAACAAAGCAGAAAATTTGGATCAGAAAAATGGTCCTGGTATTGGTCATAGTATAGTTTGGCTCTTCTGCTTTGCTTTTCTGCTTTTTCATAAAGAAAACTTTATAAAACAGTGAAAAATCTAACGCCAATCGAACGACAATCTGCTGCTGTGATGGTTTATGACAAAATTCAAAATCGAACATGACAGGCCCGCCTGTATCGGGTGCGGCGCTTGTGCGGCGGTCGCGCCAGAATTTTGGTACATGCATGATGATGGCAAATCAGACATCAAGGGAGCAAAAGCTACAAAGAAAGGTGATGAAATCATCCTTGAAGAATTGGAGCTTGATGACCTGAAGAATAACATGGAAGCTGCCGAAGTCTGCCCAGTAAATTGCATCCACATCTTTGAGGACGGAAAAAAGAAGATCTAGAACAAAATTTAGCCATAACAAAAAATTGGTGCGGGTTTTTGGCAAACAAAAAAAAAGAAGAGGCAAAGAAAAACAACAACGCGAATTCTGACCTTTACGATATCATCTGCATCGGCGGCGGCCCCGCAGCGTACAGCGCGGCAATCTACGCGGCACGCTTCAACATGAAGACAAGCGTCATTGCAAAAGAGAAAGGCGGTCTTCTCATCACGACGCATTTAGTAGAGAACTATCCCGGCTTTCCATCTGTAACCGGCCTTGGCCTGATGCAAGAAATAGAAAAACACGTGAAGTATTTCAACGTACAAATCCACGAGAACGAAGTCACCAACCTGGAAAAGAAAGGAAACATCTTTATCGTTACTGCGCGCGAGGAGACGTACAAGACAAAAACAGTTCTGATTGGCACCGGCTCAAAGCACCGTCAGCTTGAAGTGCCTGGGAACAAAGAATTATACGGCAAAGGCGTCTCGTACTGCGCAACATGCGACGCTCCATTCTTCAAAAAGAAAACAGTTGCGATGGTAGGCGGCGCGGACTCTGCAGTAAAAGAAGCAACGCTTCTTGCAGAGTTTGCAGCCAAAGTCTACGTGATCTACCGCGGAAAGGAAGTGCATCCTGAGCCCATCACCCTTAAGCGTGCGCTGGCGATGCCGAATATAGAATTCATCAACGAGACAAACGTCGTCTCCATTCACGGCAACAATCGCGTTGAGTACATCATGCTCGACAAGCCATACAAAGGATCAAACAAGCTTGAACTGCAGGGCGTGTTTGTGGCGATCGGACAGGTTCCGGTGACTGAACTTGCAAAGCAGGCAGGAGCGAAACTAAATGAACGCGGCGAAGTTATCATCGACCGTTACGCTCGGACGAGCGTCCCTGGCTTGTACGCTGCCGGAGACTGCGGCGATACGCAGTTCAAGCAGGCGATCATCAGCGCGGCAGAAGGAGTATACGGCGCGTGGCAGGCGTTTGAGTACGTGCAACATCATGACAACAACTTCTTCAAGGAGTAATGATGAGCTTCTGCGTGATCATCCGTGAGCCGCTCTGATGCGGCAAATCAACAGTCGTGTACCAATGCAACAGGCTTAAGAAAAAAACACGAGACAAGGTCATCATCAGCATTGTACTTGAGCGGCTTGTGCTCGCATCCCTTGTCATACTCTTCCATGATCTCGATGATCTCATCAAACGGATCCTTCTCACGATCCGGATGCTTGATTCTTTGACTGCGGACGATGGGTCGTCCCTTCATGAGCTGATCTTCAGTGTTCATTTTTTCTCCTGAACCTTTCTGGAATCTTTTTTGGTTGACTCTTTTGGGGCCGATGCTCCGGATGCGCGCACCCGCTGGTCTGGCACGTGTCAAAACTATACTGCATCGCCGGCTTTTCACAGCCTTCATCAAGGCTTTCCAAGTAATCGATAGCCTCTTCAAAGGGGTCTTTCTTCTTGAGTTGTGTTGCCGGACTTGCATTCTTGTCCATTGTTTGCTTTTTTTGAACAGGCATAGCGACACAAAAACGAGGTTTATTTATAAAGTTTTTCCGCCGAAAACTTCGAGAAGGAACGAGTTAGTGGAGTTAATCCTAAGAATAAATGCCAAACCAGTGCAGACTCTTAGCGCAAAACGTATCGGCAGCCGTGTTATTAAGTGATCCGAACGAAACGAAGGGAAGTGAGAGCGCCGCGTGGCTTGAATTGATTTTGGGCAATGGAGCGAATATTTTATATACTATTTTAAACTAATCAGTTGTATGATGGATAAAAATTCAATTCAGAATTGGGCTAGAAATTTAGTAGAAGCCAATCCAGACCATCTTAATGATCCTGATAATTATATAAAACATATCGGGCAAGTATATAATTTAGCAGAAGGGGTAGTAAGGAATATTCTTGCGAGATATCCAAATATCCCATTAATTGGAGAAGAAGTCTCATTAGCTTCAGGATTGCATGATATTGGAAGACCACTACAAAAAGACCAAACAGTCCATGAGTTAAGAGGTGCAAGATATTCTGAGCAAGAGGGATTGAAAAAAGGAGTTGCTATAATTAACGACGTAAGTCTTTAATACTTGTTCTTACCACACCTTGTTTTGAGGTGATTTCAATGGAATTCCATTTGTCAATGCGAGTATTTGAATCACGTTACAAAAAAGAGAATAATGCTCGTGCAAAAACGCGTCT
>JACRKM010000115.1 GCA_016219765.1 Candidatus Woesearchaeota archaeon | reverse complement strand
CCCGTCGAATAACGACACGACGCTCGCCACTTCCTGTTTTATTTACTTGGTGCGATCTCTTGCTTTTTCAAAAATCATTCCTGCGATGCTCGGCATCCTTCAGCGTAAACCTCAGAGAGGTGTGGAAATGATAGTGACCACATCTACGCTGGCAAGATCGGGCGACGCTTGCTGCTGCGAGGTCACCCACGAAATATACCTGACGGGTCTATTTTGAGGAAACCTGCCTCGCGTCGACGAATGACAGGGATCCCCTTCGGGGATGTCATGAGTCGCAGGAATGATGATGAGATAACCTAACAACCTCGCGTCATTACGTTAGAACATTCAACTGCACAATGCTGCACCAGCTCGCTTATGGGTGGCGCCGCTGTAAGAGTGATGAGCTAAACAAATAGAAACTAGTGGCTGATATCTTCGTCGGTTTCTTCCTCAAATGCAGCACCGCATTGATGGCAGAAATTATCTTCATGCTGTACTTCGGCACCGCACTCACACTCGAGAACATTATCTTCGTTAAGCTCTTCACCGCACTGGCGGCAGAATAAGTCTTCTTCACGCGGCTCGTTACCGCAGCTTTTGCATGGAACTGGCATGATCAACCTCTCAATGGTTATTTGCCATGAATTTCTGGAAGTTTTATTTAATACTTGCGTTTTGCTCGTTTTGTAGAAAACAGCTGCCGGCACGAGGCTCGCCATTTCCTGTCTTATTTACGTTAGAACATTCAACTGCACAATGCTGCATCCGCTCGCAGGTCGGTGGCGGCGCTGTGAGAGCGATTAGCTAAAAATACGATATTTCTTTTTATGCATCTTTAAGACAGACGTGATAGAAGTCGCACTGCCCTCCATTCCATTTGCATAATGGCGTGATGTTCTTTGGGTAATCTATTATCTCTGTTGACTCTGTGCTGAAGTGAATCTGCTCGATCTCAAAGAGGGCTTGCTTGACCATCTCTTCATTCACGTCGAGGAAAACCGGCTTATCCTTCAGAAACCAGATGCCGACCTTTGACGGCAGTTTTCCGTGCTTTTCACGATACAGCGTCGCATAAATCGCCAACTGCAACCGGTACTCGGGCTTGAGCTCGCTGTTCTTACTCGTCTTGTAGTCCAGCAAGATGATATCTTCTCCATCGACGTGGACGCAATCGATGTATCCCTGCACCATGAGCTGCTGGCTCTTGTACTGCGTCTCGATTTCGATCGGCATCAATTTTTTAAACGCTTGCTGCAATGTCATCAGCTTGAGCTCTTTATCAAGGCGCTTGATGAAATCATTGAGCCAGTTCGCAAGCATGGTGGCGCTCTCGTCATAATAGAACTGAAGCTGCTGTGGAAGCAGTCCTAGTGTTGAGAGCTCTGAAGCAGATACAGTCCACGCGCGTGCAAACTGGGTGCGCAGATGCTTGGCAAGAATGGGCTTGTAATTAGTTGCATCTAGCGCCGAAATGTCGACTTGATAGAACTTCTCAAGTGCCGTATGGACGATATTGCCACGCAACGTGTGGATGTTTGGCTTCGTGGGGTGTTTGACGACGTATTGGTAATAGTATCGGCGCGGACACTGCTTGTAGATATTGATAGAGCTTGGCGATTGAACTCTTTTTGGCATTGGTTAAGAAAAGCAACAGTGGTTTTTATATCTTTGTTTAGAACGATAGAACAAGAAATGAAAATCCTTCAGAAGGAAATGGCTATCTGTTGACGTTCTATTTTAGAACAAAATGGCTTTATTATTGATTATTATTTATCAATCACTCTGATGTACGAGTGACTTGGAGGAACGCTCGGTGCGCGTACGAAGTCTTCTGGTAAGGACGCGAGAGCCGTTGAATCGGCTGATGCGTATGCGTTGAGCGATCGGAGCTGCAACAATGCATACGCTGCGTCTATCCTTCTCTTGAGCCCCGTAGAAAAATCCGAACCAAACAGTTTCGCGACAGCGTACCTGGCTTCGACCACTTCATCACGCATTTCATCTGTCACAATGAAATTGTTTTGCCGCATGAAGTACATGTCATATGCATTGCATATAACATCTTCGAACGTGTTCTGAAAGCTCTCAGAGTGCAGTCGTTTTTGATCAACAAACATCGCGGCCTGTTCAAGTTTTGAAAGCGCTTCTACAATTTGGCCCTTGAATGCGAGCGTCTGCGCATCCGACAGCAGCATCTCGTACAACCTTCCGGGCTTAAGGCTCAGTGGCACTTCATCAACAGGATCATTTTCGTCAAAATCGTATGGTGCTGTCATTTGGGCGTTCATAGGTCCCCGTCAGTGCATGATGTTAATATAAGACTAATCCGGCGTATTTTTACATAAAACCAGCATATATTATTATTTTACTGTTCAAAGAAAATTCTCATTCTATCTGTTTGCAAACCTCTGATAAAACTTTCTCCTGTAGCATTAGTATATTGGTATTTGTTTAGCTCTTATGCTCACAGCGCCGCCATTTCCAGTCTTATTTACTTGATATGATCTTGTTTTTTGTGACAAATCATTCCTGCGCCGCCAAGACATCCCTGTGAGGGTACCCTGTCCTGGCGGCGACGCTCAGGCAATGGAGCAAGGCATCTGATTGCAGGAAACTGGCCTCGTGTCGGCGAGCGACAGGGTTCCCACAGGGACGTCGCGAGCCGCAGGATTGATGTGTCCACGGCGGATCATTCAACCGCAAGAAATTACCGAATTTGGCGAGGCGGCGCGGTGAGAGTGATTAGCTAAACAAACACAATTATTGTAGCATTATGGTATATTGTAGCATCTTATTTTAGAATCTCTGTGCCAAGCAGGTGATGTGCTGCAGAGGAAGTGACCTTTACTGTTGGCATGTCTCCCAAGCCATACTTGCCGCATACAACAATTGGTTTGTAGAATACATTTCTCCCAATCCATGTTCCTAGCTTTGTGCCTGCTTCATCAATCAAGATCCTCCCGGACCACCCAAGCCATTCTTTGTTTTTTTCAACACACCGCTGGTTGAACAAGCCTGTAAGACGAGTTGAACGTTCCTTTGTCTCTGCACCTTGTAGTTGCTCTAGCAGTGCGGCGGGCGTTCCTGGCCGCTTCCAGAAACGCGATATGTTAAGTACATCGGGGCGTGTTTCTTCTACCAATCGTATAGTCTCTTCAAACTCAAGTGCGGTTTCCGTTGGGAATCCACAAATGATATCTGAAGAGATCGTGATCTGTGGAATATCTTCCCTGAACTTTTTTACAATATGCACAAAATCTTCTCTGTGATACTCGCGCTTCATAGCATTGAGAATTCGATCTGATCCTGAGTGCACCGGAATGTGCAGAAACTTGAACATCTATGGATGCTTGT
>JACRKM010000121.1 GCA_016219765.1 Candidatus Woesearchaeota archaeon | reverse complement strand
TGCTAAAAATAAAGCGACTGAAAAATCTGATTTAGACCTGGCGGTTATTGTTGAATCAGGGCAGAATAAAAAAGAAATAGCCCCACTTTTGGAAACTGTAAAAAGAAGAGAAATAAAACCAATAGATTATCATATTTTTACTATAAGTGAATTTTTAGAAATGCTTAAAGCGGATATTGAAAATGTAGGCAAGCAGATTTATAAAAACCGCATTATTTATTATGGTTTTATTGGGTATTGCAACCTAATACGAGGAAGAAAAAATGAGTGATGAAGCAGAACTTCATCTTCAAAGAGCAGAGAACGAACTGGTAGCGGCACAAATGCTATTTGATGTTTCCAGTAATCCCACACTTCAAAAAGAACAGTTTAAATTGGAAAAAGATTTCACATTTTACAGTCCAGTGATTGGCCATTCTTACTATTCCATTTTCTATTCAGCAAAAGCCATTTTGATTAAGAACGGCATTAAAACAGAAGCGCCAGAAGTGCACAAGAAAACATTGGAAGCTTTTGAAAAGTATTTGGTAAGCACAGGAAAATTGGATATGGAACTGCTTAATATCTACCAGAAAATGATTGTCCGTGCTGATGCTCTTTTAGGAATCTTCTCAATGGAAAAACGGAAACGAGGCGAATTCACCTATCAAAAACTTCCCCAAGCAAATAAAGAGCCAGCTCAGGAATCACTCAACAATGCTTCTTTCTTTTTCAAAAACATTAACAAGATTCTACGGTAAGAACTCCCCCTAACTCGGGTGTACTTTGCAGAGAATTAATCTTTTTTATGTTAGATTTAGTTCATGATACACAAAAACGACACACATTTTATTCAAAAATAAAATCTCCTTCAGTATAAGCCGGAGAAGTTAGACATAATACCTTTAATTCTTCAGACTCACTTCTATTTTCTAATGCATGCACTTTATCTTTCGGAACATACACGACTGAACCCTTTTTAACATCAAAATTTTCATCGCCAACTCTTATTCTTCCAATTCCAGAGGAAACATAATATATTTCTTCGCTTATTCTGTGGTAGTGGGGAATTGCCATTCTTCCGCCGGGTAAAACACCAACAGCCAATGCAACACCTAATTTATTCCTCTCTTCCAAGGGCACGAGTCCATAAATCAATGCGCCATCTAATGCCGTAATGGGCGGTTTGTCGTAATAAAACTCTTCTGGAACAAATTTTTCATTAGCAAAATCGTTTAAAAACTCCACATCTGTAGGGTCGAATGGCGGAATTGCAAATACAAGATGTTCTAAATCACAGTTTCCTGTATTTCTTAGCTTGTGTGCTGTTTTTGGTGGAAGCATGAGATATGCTCCACTTTTAGCTCTGATTGATTTATCCCCATAATACAAAATACCTTCGCCGTCAAGAACAAAATAGATTTCGCTCATTCTTGAATGTTGATGCCATAAAGAAGCATTGCCTTGGTTCATTGTGACATGAGCCACACTAATCTTAGGAAGCGAAATAACTTCTCTCAGGATTTGATTACACACGTTATCAACAGCAGGCAATTCATAGACATCAATTAATTTTTGGCTCGCCATACAAATAGAATGTTGCTGAAATTTATTAAGCTGTTGATTTCTTATTTCTCATTTTGTATTTGTTTAGCTGAAATCGGTCTTTGCAAAATCTATCGCTCTATTGAACCACTTTTGCGGCCGAAAGTGAACCGAATCGCGTTACTTCCCTTCGTGTGCGCAAGAGACTCTTCACACGCGCGAAAACGATAGAACACGCTTGAAAAAGGAACATCGATAGCGTCAGCAAAACCCACTTTGCGCATCACTGCAGCATAATCATCGCCATATCCTTCAATAAAATAATACGCCGTCCTTGCCCCGGCTGGCTCAACTTTGCTTGGAACAATAATCCCTCCCAAAAAATCTCGCACGCAATTGAATCCCTTCTTACCCTTGATGCCGGCCCAAAAATTGCGAGTCAATGCGTCCTCGATCGTCTGCGTTACACGCGCGCCTCTTCCACCACATTCATCGTACACAGGATAGTATGAGGCCTGCTGCATGGGCGCGTAACCCCACAAGTCAAGCCACGTCCGGAAGTTGTCAATCACCATTGTTGCTTCTGTCTCATCAATCTCACACGTGACTTCCATCGTATGCGCCGCGGTCAGCTCTTCAAGCGTTGGGTCCTCTTCGCACAACTCCTCAGAGTAATCACTGATTGACATTACCGCCTTGCCTTTCTGATCCCGCAACGTCAGATCACGCCTGCCCGACTTTCCAAGGCGCAGCGTCGGTGCAGCAAATGACGGACCACAGTGCCAGTCCCAAACGTGAACACGACCGTTATACGAGAGAAGGTCATACAATTCATCGAAGAGTGCATACGGATCAGTATTATGAATGAGAGCCGCTCCTGCAACAACCACATCGATATTTCCTTTATAGTGCTGCAACTCTCGACTTTTGCGCATCTCGCCCATATTTCCCTGAATCCCAACGATCTCTTTGATAAACTCACCATACGCTTGAAGCCTCCGAGAAGTATGATTCAGTGCACGGGGCTGAATATCATATAAAATCAGCCTCACGCGATTAGCGTAATCAGGAGGCAGAAGCCCTTGCTGTCGCAATTTTTTGAGTGTTTCAAAAATAGCTACCGACGTGTTGCCGGTACCAGGACCAACATCCAGCACAGTGTACAGCGAAGATGCTGGTCGACCGAAGAAATCAACAAGCGGGCGGCGCAGACAAGCTGCAAGAAGCTCGTTCGCTTTGGCAGGAATATTCGTCGACGACTCAATTACTTCCTCTAACTGGTCATGGCTCTCCACCGCCCGCCATTCATCATTGTATGACTCAGTTCCTATCATACAGAGCGCATCAAGCACCAGCCTGTTTCGCAGTTTGCGATGGTCGTCATACAAAAATATGCGCTGTATCTCGGGAAACCTTTCAAACACGCCTCTCCGGAGCAGCTTACGGCTCAATCGTGGAATATTCACCCAGTTCGGCATAAAACGGCGCGTCACGCGTGTCAATGTGCCGACCCTGTTTAATGGGTAGGGCATATCGCGCCACGGGTGAAGCTCAGAACAATACGCGTCATTAATGCTGCCGTGACAAATGGGTTGTCCCACCAGTTCACGATGAATTATGTCCCGCGTTAACGCCTGCAATCCATTACCGTCTTCTGTTATATCTCCAATCATAAACCTTCACTCAACAGCATCAGCGCCCGCTGCTTTCATAACCTTTGATAGCCAATTCAACGCGCTTGCGATATTCTGGATGGATCTGGCACATCTTGCTGATAGCCAAGGTATTTTTATACTTTCCGTCCATGAATTGACAGTCGAACCCCACTCCAGAGAGCCAAGAACGGAATTGCTGCTTGTTTAGAATTCCCGATTCGATGACAAGAAGAACGTCGCCTTTCTTGAATGGGCCTTGATCCTTCATCAGGAAGTATGAAAACTGCAAACCCTTCGCGGTTGTCCTGATTTGTAGAGTCGTATCGTCGTCAGCCACCGTAATAGCTTCGCTGCTGATCTTGTACTCTCCCTCCAAGCCGCTGCTCAAAAATTTCAGCGAATCCACACCTGAATAATAACCAATACTCTTTTCCAGATCCCCTTCTGTCACGAGAATGTCCGGTAAGAATCTTTTTGAAACCTGTGAATGCAGCTTACTGCCAAAAGGCAGACCAAAGCGTTTTTGATAGCGCCTATCAAAAATGTCGTGCATCTTCTTGTAACAATACCAGCGATTCATCATGTTAAATGGAGTCCCCCCTCCCAAAAAGAATACCATCTGCGTCTGGATATCGATGTCACGCTCAAGATCCTCGTACGTGAGCTTCTCAATATCACGATTCAGGATTGCGGGAAAGTGCAGTCCTGCATCATGGCAATTCAGTGCTGCACGATTACGCATAGATCTGCTATTGTCGATGAGAACAAGGGTCACATCGATCCCTTCAACCTCAAGACACTCAACAATCTTTAGTTCTTTGCGCGCATCACCACAACCTCCACCTACGAGGACAATGCGTTCCTCGAGCCTGCCCGAGTAATTCATCTTGCGTACAAAGCGGTCGTATAATTTAGCATCAATACGCTGGTTCGCGTGCGCCAAAAACCGCTGCACGGCGTCAGGGTGCTCATACAACTTGCGCTGATAGTCGCGCAAATCCCAAACCCTACAAGGCCTGATGCCGAATTTCTTCTGGTAGAATTCCTGCAACTCTGGCGGGCACTGCGTGGGGCCTTTGCCGATGAGCTTGTCAAATGTTTTTTTCCATGACCGATCGTAATTCACAAGCGATCCGATCTCGCGCAAGATTGTTCCAACAAACTCCTCCTCTCCATCATCAGCAGTGCCAAGCACGTGTTCACGATACGCATTCATGAACGCGAGCAAGCGGGAACCATCATCGATCTCACGAAACCAACTAATCGTTTCCAGAAATCTTTCCGCTACCTCCTGCCCACGCTTTGCAGTGATCTCGTTATAGCGTTCGATCATGAACGCTGCCGCCTCTGCAAGATTCTCCTTTAAGTCACGCGCAGCAGCCTCCTCACGCTCAAGCATCCTTGTCGTATGAATTCCTGTCGTCTCGCTGGCTTTCAGAGCGGCCTCTGACCTGTGCTCAGCGAGTGACTGCATCTGCTGTGAAATGCGCATCATCGCACGACTGACCGAAATAGAGGCGCAGTCATTTGAGAAAGCATCCACGTACGCATTTGCAACATCAAGCGCATACTCCTGATAGAAATGAACAGCATTCCTTAGAAAACGCTCCAGTCCATCACCAAATTTGCGGCCCCCTTTGGGTGTCTGTTCCGCAAGAATGTCATCAACACCCGAACCGACAAACTCGAGCACCTTAGGATGGACGCTAAATGGCAGCGCGCACGTGAGACTGTGCAAGTCAAGCCCGAGTTTTATATCATCAATAGACGCGATGCGTTGCCCAATCATTGTGAACTGTTCCGGAATGCCTTCCTTATAGCATTCCAGAGAACGCGCAATTCTCGCGAGGTCCGAATGGCTGTTGAAAGCGGGAGTCTGCCAAACCCTTCGGTTGTACACCTCAAAAATATCTCTTGCGCCAACATCAATCCGCAAAAGCCTGACAAGATCAGGGATTGATGATGCAACTGCCGATGTAAACTGCGGTGCATGCATCTCGCCGCTCATCTTATGCAGGTGCGGCTTCCAAGTCTCGATGAGCGAATACAGCCAGAACACGCCATCGTGAAGATTGTTGTTGCGGTTCTTGATCTTTTCAAGGCTTGCAATCTGGCGCACATAGTGCGAGAACGAACCCAACTTTTGATCTTCAGAAGAGCCATAGTCACACTCAAAACTGGAAAAATTGCACCACTCGATGCCGTTGATAATCAATTCAAGACCTTGCCGTGATATCTGGCTTGAAACTGAAAGATGCCTCACCATTGACCTGACACGTTCATGATGCGGATAGAGCGAGTGTGACACTAGAAGCGCCTGTTCGAGCCGATCCACCAGGTCCTGATGCAGACTTGGCCGAGTGGACGCAGAATCAGTTTTCTCAAAAAGAATCACGCGTTCAATATCTCGCGGCGGAATAACCGAATCAATCTTTTTTGGTGAAGAGTCCGTTGGCATTTCATCGTCTAGGATTCGAATGTCTAGGTCATCCACAGAAGTCACAGCGCCAGCTCTGCGTTGAACAACACTGGAATCGAGAGCAACAACAGGCCCTATTGTTTTGTCAGAGTCGTCTTTACTTTCTCCCACGCAGCTACCTCCCACCAAAATGTAGTCTTACT
>JACRKM010000113.1 GCA_016219765.1 Candidatus Woesearchaeota archaeon | reverse complement strand
TTTCACGACGAAAATTGATGCGTCGCGACTCATTTTCAACAAAACCAGAAACAGACGAACATATCAGACTAGCTTTATAGACCGTATAAACGAAGAAAAAGTAGCACCCCACAACATTTTATGATAACTTGCAAACAAGCCGTTGCAATAGAAACAAGTGAATGTTCTTTCATGACGATAAGGAGACAAAACATAGTAGCCAATATAAACGATTTCGCTTCTGCACCGGCAGTATTGAAACATATACTTTGCTTTGAACAAATGTTTATATAATTCGCCACATCGGCGCGGAAATCAGAAATTTATACAGTGCCGGCACAGTGTCTCCAAGATTTGTCACCTGCAGTGACACAATTTCTGATGCACAAAAAGAAGTGATGAAAAAGAGGTGATTCTTTTTCTTAAGTTCGTTTGTCAGCAGTGTCGACATCGATTTTATCATGATCACCAGCCCACAGCACTCGTCCTACAAAAGGGACAAACGCACAATGACCAAGACGAACCAAACAAGTTCGAAAACATTATATATTTCTCAAAGACTCGCGAGCTGATATGGTTGTGAGCGACGCATGGACACAGATCGAAGAGGACAATGTCTTTAAAGAAAATCTTGAGAGGCATCTTGGAAGGTCTTACACCATCTGGGACTGGGATTGCCATGAAGATTGTCTTGCCTTGATGGTCGAGAAGGAAGGAAGGCGCGACTGCGCAGTTCTCGACGGTAGCGGACATCTCCAGTACACGATCTCTGAGCGTGCGCTTCCAAAAGGCGCAAGAGACATACGCCTGACACGTGACGCGCTTTTCTTGCAATCTTCAGAAGGGCTGTCAAGGTTTGACCGCAGGACTGGAGAGAGAAAGACATTGAGTTTTCCTAAAGGAGTCAGAGCTTTCGAAATTGATGACAAAGAACGGGCTTGGTTTCTTTATGGCGGATATCACGAGACTGAGCATTGCATCATTCACGATCGCGGTGCAGAGCAGAGACTTGGAAGTATATCACTAGAAGACCTCACTGTCGCGCTCGCAGTTCACCCTCAACCGAAAGCCGCGTCCATTGATGAAGAGGATGTGACTTTTTATAGATTCAGCGAGATGACACGGACGTTTGATGGACATGTTGCAGTATATGACCCGAAGCGTGACGCAGTGTTCGATTCAGAGACTGGGACGAAGATATCAATCGACCACAGTTCTCCGGATCATTCTGATAATATAATCTGCCTTCGTGCTTGGATAGTGCTATATAAGCGCATAAATGTTCCTCATGACAATTCAAGTTTTGCAGAATTTTTTGTGTATGCGAGAGAACCCGGATGGAATAAGTACGCAGCAAATGTTAAGGATGTTTTCTACTCCAGAAGATTCGAAAACGTCGTGTTTGGAGATATCCGCGTCATGGACGCTGATTCTTTTGTACTTGAGACACACAGGCAGAAAAGATTGGCGAAGTTTAGTATGCGCAAGGGTTTATCTTTGCTTGCTTCATCGGCAATGGAAGCGCGGCAAGTTTTGCATTCGGGAGGCGGCAATCTCTTGTTGACAAATGCCATAAAATAGTTTCTGCAGCGGCATCTTGTGGTTTTTGTGCTGCAAGAGCATTTCTTACGCCGTCTATCTCCGCATGCTTTATATATACTTGATGCGTGAAACTCATAATAATACATTATCAGGCTCGAGTTTGTTTTCATTGCGCAAAAAAGGGGATAATGATGGATTTTGAGAGGATCAGACTCAAGGAAGTGCACGTTTCTTCGCAGAAGAAAGTCGATCCTGCTTGCCTAAAGAAAAACAAGTCAAGCCCGAAGATCTGCGTCCAAAAACAGTATTCTACAATGGACGGCAACACCGCTGCAGCATACGTGGCATACGCATTCAGCGAGGCTGCTGCAATATACCCAATAACTCCTTCTTCTCCAATGGCCGAGCTTGCCGATGACTGGTCAACAAAAGGCAAGACTAACTTGTTTGGAAATAAGCTGATTCTGACAGAGATGCAGTCTGAGGGTGGAGCTGCAGGCACGGTTCACGGCCTTCTCTCAGGCGGCACGCTTGCAACTACATTCACTGCTTCTCAAGGGCTTTTGTTGATGATACCCAACATGTATAAGATAGCTGGCGAGCTGCTTCCGACTGTTTTTCACGTTGCAGCAAGATCGCTCGCGTACCAATCCTTATCGATTTTCGGTGACCATTCTGACGTGATGGCCGTGCGGAGCACTGGCTTCGCAATGCTCGCGGCATCATCTGTGCAGGAAGTCCTGGATGCCGCCATCGTCGCGCATCTTGCAACACTGGAATCACGCATTCCTTTCGTTCATTTCTTCGACGGATTCCGCACGTCGCACGAGATTCAGAAGATCGAGATCGTCGATTACGACGTGCTGCGTTCATTGCTTGACGTCAAATACGTGAATGCATTCCGAAGACTTGCACTTAACCCAGCGGCACCCAAGATAAAGGTTGGTGCGCAGAATCCCGATGTATACTTCCAGGGACGCGAAGCATCGAACGTCTTTTACGAAGCGGTTCCGAATATTGTAAAGAAACATATGGCTGCTCTTGAGAAGAAAACGGGGAGAAAGTACTCTCTTTTTGATTATGTCGGTGATCCTAAGGCAGAATGCATCGTGGTCGCGATGGGTTCTGGCGCTGAGACAGTCGAAGAAATTGTACAACACCTAAATAAACAAAATAAGAAAGTCGGCCTCGTCAAGGTCCGCCTTTTCAGGCCTTTCTCTGTTCAAGACTTCTCGCAGGCGATTCCGAAGTCGGTCAAGAAGATTGCGGTGCTTGACAGAACCAAAGAATCAGGCAGCATCGGCGAGCCTCTTTACATGGATGTTGTTGCAGCGCTGAAAGAACGCAGAGACATAAAGATAATCGGAGGAAGGTATGGATTAAGTTCAAAGGAATTCACTCCGGCAATGGCTGTTGCGGTATTTGATCACCTGTTCGGCAAATGCTCTCACGACTTCACTGTTGGCATAAATGATGACGTGACACACAAATCCCTTTCAGTTGAAAAAGATTTAGATATAGAGCCCGAGCACGTTATGTGCTGTAGATTCTGGGGTTTTGGTTCTGACGGCACTGTTGGAGCTAACAAAAATTCCATCAAGATAATCGGTGAAAATACTGATTTGTTCGTCCAGGCGTATTTCAGTTATGACTCAAGAAAGTCTGGTGGAGTGACTATTTCAGATCTGCGGTTTAGCAAGGAGAAAATCGCTTCGCCATACTTGTTGACAAAGGCTGATTTTATCGCCGTGCACAAGGCATCCTATATAGGAAAGTACAATTTATTGGAAGGGATCAAAAACGGAGGGACATTCCTCCTGAACGCGCCTTGGCCGCCCGAGAAGGTTTTTGTGAATCTCACGAAGGACATGCAGGATGCAATCATCGGGAAAAATCTCAAGTTCTATGCTATCAATGCGGACAAGATCGCTGATGAAGTCGGCCTTCACGGCCGGACAAGCACAGTGATGCAGGCCGCGTTCTTCAAGCTCACAGGCATTATCCCTGAAAAGCAGGCAATCGATATTATCAAAGCACAGATCAAGAAATATTTTGCTACAAAAGGCGAGGAAGTGATAAGGAAGAACTTGGCTGCTGTCGACAAGGCACTCGATAGTCTTTATGAAGTCCCAAGGCTGCCGATCAATGCGTCTTATGCCGCACCAGTGAGCAAAGCAGCATTCAAGTCAGAGTTTGAGAATTCGATTGTAGAGCCGGCGCTGTTTCTGCGAGGGGATTCTATTCCTGTTTCTGCGATGCCCGCCGACGGGGTGATTCCTTCAGGCACCACGAAGCTCGAGAAAAGGAGGATTTCGGCGGAAGTGTCGAGCTGGATTCCAGAGACCTGTATCCAATGCGGTCTTTGCACGATCGTGTGCCCGCACGCAAGCATTCGAATGAAGCAGATTTATCCTGCGGATCTTGCGAACGCCCCAAAAACTTTCAAGACGATTAAGTCAAATACGCCTAACAAGAATAACTTGCAATTCAAAATACAAGTATACCCAGAAGACTGCACTGGCTGCGATCTCTGTGTCGTTGCATGTCCCACAAAGGCCAAGTCTTTGAAGATGAGTCCCATCGACGAAGAATTAAAGAAAGGGGAGGCAGAGAATGTTACGTTCTTTGAGAGTCTTCCTGATAATGTTCTTGAAGGCGCAAACAGTGCTACAGTGAAAGGGTGCCAGCTGCGCACTCCGTTATTTGAGTTCTCTGGCGCCTGCTCAGGCTGCGGCGAGACGCCTTACGTGAAGCTCTTGACGCAGTTGTTTGGCGAGAATCTTATCATCGCGAATGCAACAGGCTGCTCTTCTATTTACGGTGGCACGTTCCCGACGATTCCTTACACGACGACAAAAGAAGGGCGAGGGCCAGCGTGGGGAAACTCATTATTTGAAGACAATGCAGAGTACGGGTTTGGTTTAAGGCTTGCTGTGGACGTGAAGCGCACACTCGTCCTAGGCCACATCAATCAACTGCTGAAACTAGACGCTGAGAAACTAAGCAATGCTGCGCTATTACGGCCTTTGTTGCAGTCTGCTCTCGACGCATGGAACGATCAGGAGAAGCTCACAGAGATATCAAAGCAGATCATCGCGTTATTGCCTGATACTATAAAAAAATCTTCGGGTGACGCCAGTCAACTACTTGAAAACATCAACCTGCTGCGAGACTTTATTACAGATAAAAGCGTCTGGTTGATTGGCGGTGATGGCTGGGCATATGACATAGGCTTCGGAGGCCTTGATCACGTCCTTGCCAAAGGCAAACGAGTCAAGATGCTTGTGCTCGACACTGAAGTATATTCAAATACGGGCGGCCAGGCTTCCAAGTCAACCCCCTTTGGTGTCGTCGCGCAGTTCGCGGCGTCAGGGAAAGAGCTTGGCAAGAAGAATCTTGGTCTGATGATGATGAGTTATGGATATGTTTATGTTGCTTCGGTGAATCTTGGTGCTGACAAGAACCAGATGATCAGAGCATTAACCGAAGCAGAGAAGTATGATGGTCCTGCACTCATAATTGCGTACGCGCCGTGCATCGCACACGGGTATGACCTGCGTCACGCACTAGATGTCGATAAGAAGGCAGTAGATTCTGGTTACTGGCCGCTTTACCGTTTCAATCCAGGCTTGGCCAAGCAAGGCCAAAACCCGTTTGTCTGGGAATCGCCTGAACCTAAGATATCATTCAAGGATTACATCTCTGAACAGAACAGGTACAATATTTTGAAAACAGAGTTTCCTGATAAAGCTGAACGGCTGCTAAAATTGGCTGAAGAGTCTGCAAAAAAAGGGTTTGAATCCATGAAGAAGTTAAGCCAGATAGGCGGTAAGATGAGTTGATCGAGCAGTTTTTGCTTCAAATTACTTGTATCGAATGAGCCTAAAGTAATGTTCTCTGCCGCTTCTCTCTTTAACCCTGAACCCTATGAACTTATACTTTTCCACAATTTCCAAAGTTCCACCAGCTTCAGTAGCAACAGGAGAAATCATTTCTATCGTCTCTTCGAGAGACATAACTTTTCCCTCAAGTTGACGAGCAATCTTCTTCATAGGCTCTGGTAAAGGAATTGCTGCCCCCATAAAACCAGGATGAGGATCGTACAACAATACTTTTTGGGGATCCGGCATATGGTTGTCAATGGAGTGGGAGAGATTAATAAGGTTTGCGTTTTTGCTCATCTAAAAACCTGCTCATCAAGAAAGAGATAATTTCTGAGGATAAAAAAAGAAGGTATTTGTTTAGCTATCTGCTTAATCACGACCGGCACAATTCCCGCCACCTTGTCAAATTGGATGATTTGTTGCTGATAAATCAAAAACTCCGCACTAAAGGTTGGAGTATGTTTGTTGTTATCATGAACAAACTGCCTGGCGGAGTTTTTGATGTTAAAACGCGGTAATCAAATCAGCCTGAAGGCCGAGGTATGTACCACGTTTTAACAATCAATCCTTCGACTCATGACAACCCCGCAGCGTAGATGTACCCTGGGAACATCAGGCGACCTCCGGTCACCTACGAGATATACAAAACCGGAATCATTTTTGGGAACCCGGTCATTCGTCGACGCACGACAGGTTTCCCTGCAGCGTAAATCTACGCTGGCAAGATCGGGCGACCTTCGCTTCGCTGCGGTCACACGCGTTATAATCATATCATACGGAATGATTTTGAGGATGTCGGGCGTCGCAGAGATTACTAATCATCATCAAATTTTACACTATAAATCAAGAGTTTAGCGCGGTGCTGGTCGT
>JACRKM010000019.1 GCA_016219765.1 Candidatus Woesearchaeota archaeon | reverse complement strand
GGAATGTCAGCCATCAACAAACGACATTCACTCACGAGCTGGCTGTGGCGGAAATTGAGCGAAGATGCGCGTAGCGCGTCTGAGCGGTGCTGGTCGTACATGTGTGGCGAAGTTCGCTTACCGACGAAGCTTTCCACGTACTATGGGCTGGGGGGTTGGTGCGAAAATAACTGCTATTACTTATCTTGCCGCCGCCACCGCGACGCTCGACGCGATCGCTCGCTCACCGCCACGCCTGGCTCGTGATATGTCTGTGTTCATGTAGGACCGACATTCCCCGATGGGGCTTCCCCCTTGTCGGTATGAACGAGCAATTGTCCATCTCTCGCGAAAAGGCGGTGGCGGTGAGCGTGGCGGCGAAACAAAGGAATTTCGCACCAACCCCTATGGGCTGATTCATGTTAAGCAGCTTGTGCCTGTTCAACTGCAAGCGCCCCTCGCACAAGATCCCAATAGAGCTCGAGTGATTCCTTTCCTGTTTTGACTAACTTCTGTACAAATGAAAATGCAATGTTGTGGAGGCCATTTGCTGCAGGCGTAAAGTTGACATTGAAGCTTGCTTTGAGCCCTGCGACGTTATGCTCGACGATTGCTTTCACCCAGGCGATCTCAAACGCGAATGCTTTGGCTTCTTCGTCAAGAGGATCAGGGAGCTGTTCAGTAAATACGTGCCCGATCTCATGGCCGATCACAAGCAGGAGTGCGTCAAGGTTGTTTTTGCGCACAAAGATGCGGCGTGCCCCGGTTTTTTTATTGATCGCGAAACCCTGGATTCCCGGGTTCCACACGCCTCCATGACTGACATGCGCTTTCATTAGGTTTTCTTCGCTGCACACCCAGATGACGATGTCGTCGGGAAAGGTTTTTCCAGTTACTTTCTCAAATGTTTCTTTGACAAATGTTTCCACTTCACGTGCATCTTCTATGAATTGCGTGAGTGGGCGATCTTCACGGAGAAGTCCAGCGGTGATTATATTTTGGTATTTATCCGCGATCATCATGTGGTACTGTTGCTGCGCTTTGAGGTATTGTCCATCATGACTGCGCCGGTATGTTTTTGGCGCGCTTGCGTGTTCTCGAAATGATCCTACATAGTGCGGAATGGTTTCAATGACCCGCGCGTCAAGATTGAGCACGTACTTTCTCTTTTCTGGCATGCCTATATCAGTATACGCATCCGAATTGTGCGCGACTGCGCCGATGCTGTGTGAAATATCTGCGCCAGGGCTTTGTGCAAATACGGATCCTGAGTTGCTTGAGTATACTTGTGCAATGCTTTGGAGTACATTGCGTTCCAGAAGACTTGGCATTTGATAGCTTGTGGAGGGAGACATATAGGCCATAGTATTCTTGGAATGCTTCTATTGTTTATAAAGAAAGCGGGTCTTTGTTTGCTTCGAATGGGACAAAGCGATCTACTAATATCAAAGGATTAAAAGTCAAGGTCAAGCGACAGTGGTGCCGGTGGTACCTGTTTTGACGGTGCGGACTCTTCGCGTGCATTGTTAGGCGCACTGATGCGATCACCGTCTGCGATGATTTCGTCAACATTGATCACGATTTTTGTATCGGCATCGTCAAGCGTAATCGTTGCGTAATTATGAACTTCGGGCTGACCATCATTTCCTACAGAGACGATCTTGTGTGCGATGACCGGTTGCTGGCTTTGCATGTTTTTGGGTGCCGTGCCAGAGTATTTATCTTTTGCAAGGATCATGTCAAGCGCGGTGCGTTTGTGAGGTAAGATGCGCGCGTCTGCAAGTCGCAATGTTTCCACAACGAGAGCGAAGAATGCTTGTTCTGCTGGGTCAGGATCATTAATGGTGGTCGCGTTGACATTGGTGCCGAATCCTGACACTCCATTTTGTTTCATGAGTTCAAGCACTGAGCGGTAAAGCCGCATATCGCTGATGACATTATCGACTGCTTCTGATAATTCTTGGCAGCTTTGGTATCGCTCATCGGCGTTGAATCGTCTGCACCTGTGATGGATCTCATTGATCTCGTCGGGAACGCGTTCGAATTTCTGCTCATCAACCTCCGTCATTTCGACTGTCAGCTTCGTTTCCTGAGTCATAGCCTCAAGCAGCCGGAAAGGCAGATTGTTGCCGCCGGATCTGGGTGTGCTGCGGAAGATGCGTTCAACAGCGTCGCTCAGAGGCGTTTTTCCTGTCAGCATCTCGTATAGTATGCAACCAAGCGAGTAAATGTCCATGCGGGCGTCATTCTTGCAAAGAAGGTGTTCTGGTGATGCGTAGTAAGGTGTGCAATTGACCTTGTTGTTTTTTCGTTCTTGTCCGATCTTCCCCGCGATTCCAAAGTCGATTATCATTGGTATTTCATCTGCCGGGATGAGGATGTTTTCTGGTTTGACGTCTTGGTGCGCGTAGCCAGCGTCATGAATACTGCCCACCGCATTGACAATGCGCTTGAACATTTCAAGGCGCTCGTAGAGCGATCTTCCTTTTCGATCTGCTGTTTTTTCATTGTGTATTTCGTTGGCAAGCCACGAGAACAAATCGCCGCCGTTCACGGATTCCATTACTGTGATGGGAATTTTTGTTCCTGCCGGAATGAGCACTTCCGCTTCTAAATTATTTGAAGAACCAGGTTTGTACGAAACGGTGTTGCTTTCAGATACAGTAATTGACCCCAAATAGAAGACTTTTGGAACTGAACTGGTTTTTTGGGATATTTCGTATTGGATTTTTCCTTCTTCAAGAATCAGTTCAGGATCGCCCAGCACACCTGCTTTTACGATCATGATGCTGAGATCCGGAGCTTGCATCAGGTATACTTTGCCGCAGCCGCCTTGGTTTTGTAATTCGCCCATTATTTCTAGTTCAAGGTGCCTGTGACAGAAGCGTGTGATTACATCTTCGAGGTCCCGTACTCTGCGTGAGTTGGGTGCGTGCACAGAGAGTGGTTCTTGCTGCAGTGGAATTTGTCGGCCACATTGACTGATCAGAGCGGCGTATTCTGGACCTGTGTTTACTGCCGTAGGTTCGTGTTGTGAAATTGGCATATTTGGCATATACATCAACTGATTGTGTTATTGTGTTTTATTTGGAAAGTAGCCTGGCTTGGCTTGTAAATCGCAGGAACGTTCACGTTTGTTATAAATTTAATTTGTGATAGTTTTACGAAAAATAAGACCTTGGCGGTTTTTGCCCTATAAATGTAATATACGCAAATGGATATTTTCTACAAATAAAGAATTTGCTGTTTGTTGTCTCTCCAGCGTGATTAAAATGTCAGAAAAACAAAGCTATAAATAATAATATGGATAAATTTAAGTATCATTCAATGGATTTAGAGATATATCTTCCAATACATCAAATTATACATATAATTGCAAAACAAAGCACATGGTTAAACTGCAGTACGATAATAACAAACAGTACAAAGTAACTTTGCCTAAGGCACTGATCGACGCGAAGGGCTGGAAAAAGGGCGATGAGATCAAGATAGAGTTAGACGTTCAAGGCAATCTGGTACTAAAGAGAGCCGTATCAAAAGCCGGGTCGTCGAAAGTGTAGAATGTCTGGCACAATCAATGGCACAATCAAGTACAAGGAACGGGAAAACCGATGTGGAATCTGCCTATCGCGATGTGCTTGCCACGGCACGTGATCAGTGGTTGTTGCAGGCTTTTGAGTGGCGTTACCAAAAAGAGGAGTCGCGTTCATGAAGAAAATGAAACCGAAGGCAAAACAGAAAGTTAAACAGAAAATGAAACAAACTGCGGCTTCTGTGTTAACGAAGCTCTCACGAAAACCTGATTCGCACAAAGGTGATAATGGCGTTGTCCTCATCATTGGAGGCAGCGAAACATATGTTGGTGCTCCAGCTCTCGCGGCTCTTGCGGCACTTCGTGGCGGCTGCGATCTTGCGATCGTCGCTGCTCCAGATAAAACTGCCTGGGCGATTAGCGCGCTTAGTCCTGATCTTATCACCGTGAAATTGAAAGGAGCGGTGCTGGACCGTTCGCACGCAAAACAACTTCTCAAGTATATCAGAAAAGCCGATGTCATTCTGGTTGGGCCGGGTGCGGGATTGGAAAAAACAACGCGAGCATTGATAAATACAGTAATCGCGCTAGCTCAAAAATTGGGAAAATTTCTCGTGATTGATGCGGATGCGTTAAAATGTGTGCAGCTCAACAAGGTTTCCCGCGCGATCCTGACGCCTCACGCAAAAGAGCTTGAGTTAATGCTGAAGAACAATCAGCAAAGCGTGCTTGCACAAAAGATTGCGCGAAGCAGAGATATGCAGGCGAAATCAGCGCTTCTGCGCAAAGAAATTTCCAGCGTTCTTCGTCGCCACAATGTTATTCTGCTGAAGGGCGCTCATGATGTTATTATTTCAGCAAAGAAGACGATCGCGATTCGCGGCGGCAATCCTGGCATGACCGTCGGCGGAACAGGAGATGTGCTTGCAGGATTATGTGCTTCGTATCTTGCGCAGACAGGCGATCTGTTATTCTCGGCAGTGCATGCTTCGAAGATGAATAAGGCTATTGGAGATTTGCTTCTCGCAAAATCAAACTTCGGATTCGGTTTTATTGCGAGTGATTTCTTGCGAGAGCTAAAGAAACTCGAAAAAATAAAGAAAATCAAAAAGTCCAAAAAGTCAAAAAGGTGAATGCATGAGAAGAACGCGACAGCGAGTATCTAAGGGCAATATCGTTGCAGCGCAACAGAAGTTAACTGCCTACAGTCCGCATATATCGCAATTCTTTTTGCACATTGCGACACTTAAGGAACAACTGACGTTTACAAGCGAGAAGCGCTCGCCTGAATATCAATCGAAACTTTTTAACTGATATATTTAACTGATATAAAGAGACTCGGACATAAAAAATGATTGAAAGGAATAAGATTGAATGCGGCTGTGCTGACCAACCATGACTGACGTATATCTCGAGATTGGTATCCTTATCATCGTTGCGATGATGGGGGCGTATGTAGCGAAGCTTTCAAAACAGCCATTGATTCCAGCCTACATTCTTTCTGGCATTCTCTTGGGGCAGGGGTTTGGCATCATCACCAGCACCGAACTCATTTCAACGCTTAGTGAGATAGGGATCGCATTCTTGCTTTTCATGGTTGGTTTGGAGCTTAACTTCGGGCACGCAAAAGATATCGGGAAGGTCTCTTTCATTGTGGGATCGCTGCAGGTTCTGATCGTAGGCTTTGCTGGCTATGGTGCAATGCTTCTCTTTGGATTTGGCGCAAAAGAAGCGATCTATCTGGGAATAATGGCCACGTTCAGCAGCACGACTATCGTGATGAAATTACTCTCAGATGCGCAGCAGCTTTCCACACTGCAGGGCCGGCTTGCGATCGGAGTTCTCATTGTACAGGATATCCTTGCCAT
Source organism: Candidatus Woesearchaeota archaeon (assembly GCA_016219765.1). Classification (GTDB taxonomy): domain Archaea; phylum Nanobdellota; class Nanobdellia; order Woesearchaeales; family UBA11576; genus JACQX01. The sequence continues at coordinate 111 of JACRKM010000019.1, read as the reverse complement.
CATTGCGTTGTCGGTCATCGCGGGCAGCAACCTCTCCTCTGCAGCAAGCGTATCATTATTTATTCTAAAGGGTCTGGCGCTGCTTGCCACAGGGGTTCTCGCGAGCATTTT
>JACRKM010000015.1 GCA_016219765.1 Candidatus Woesearchaeota archaeon | reverse complement strand
CTCAATACTACTCAAGGTTCGTCGTTCGGTTGGAGCGCAGCGGAAATCGGACTTGAGATCGAGTGCCAGCGGATCGATCGCCGCTGGGGGCGTCCAACTTGTCGGCAGTGATAACGAAATATCCCGCCCTCGCAAGAAGGCGGTGGCGGAAAATGTGCTGGTTATGATTAAGCAGATAGCTAAACAAATACATTTTATTTATTTATGTTATGCAACTTGCATGTCATGTAATGCCTGAATCATCTGTTCAGCATCTTGGCCGCTTCGTATAGCGGCACCAAGTACTCCACACCATAACGGTCACGCGCCTTCTGACCCTTCGGAAGAACGAACGGTACAGTAACAAGATCTATGCTTGCAGGGTTGAACTTCTCCTCTTCTTCATGCATCGTAATAGCCGCCACAGCAGCAACTAGGCGCTCCTGCAGCCGCACATCAAGATTCTCCAGCATGCGCGGCATCCGCGCGTCAGCAGTGGCCGATCCTTTTCTTCTGGAAGCCTGATTTCTTCGACGCAGCGTCGCGAGCTTTGCTTTGTAATCGTCCCAGAGCTGTGCTTGCGACGCGTAGTAGGAAACGCCTGACTCGCCTGGCCGCATCTCATTCACAACGACATTATCGCCCGTGCGGTCGTGCGCAATGCGGTATAGTGCCGCTCGTAAGCCTTTATCACAGTCACGTACAGAACGAGACTTAAGAGGCGCGTTCACCACAAGCAATGCCTCACAGTAACGTGGACGAAACGTCCCAGTAATGCCTTGATCAATCTTCTGCTCTATGCCGTCGCGCAATGTCCGTGCAATATCCGCACTTGCAGGAAGCTCTCCACGGTACCGCATCTCATGGTGAAACACCAATTCCTCAAGAGCCACCCTTGGAGTTGTCGACTGATCATCTCGTATGCACGGGTATTCAAACTCTGCAGAATCACCCATGATCACAAAATAAATGCTGTTTTTGAGATATGATATCCTCGAACTGTAAGCAGCAAGTGCAGGATTGGAGCCTCCTTCATCGCGCCCAGAGCTCTGCTCGTACTGCCTTGATGCAACAATCGCCACGCCCACCCGCGGATCATAGAGCGCGAGAACCGGCCGCTCACGAAGATCCTCGCTGATCTTCGAATGCATGATTTCGCCGTAAATCTTCGGCAGTTTCTTGAGTTCGTCAGCCATTTGCAATCCTTCAAGCACAGTCATCGCCTCCTGCATATCTCGAAAATCTCCATGAGCCCCTCAAGGCCGGGCAAAGTATCTTTTTTTCTTTTCTTTCCTGGCAGCACCGCTGCATACTCTTGACCATGCAGCAGCTTCAGCGCCTTCTGCGCGTTCTCTTTCGAGAGGATGTACTCAGCAACGCCTTTGCAGTCGACCTGCATGACCTGAAAACCTTCGCCGCCGGAGAAGACATCGCACTGCGGCCCTGAAGCTATCGCATCAAGACCAAGCGGAAGCGCAGCCTCAAGCGGAAACTCAAGCTGATCAAGCGCATCGTAAATGTCCTGGAAAACAACAACTCTCTCCTGTTTCTCCTGGGGCAGACGGGAAAGGACTTTGCGGGAAATTACCTCGCCACGCGGATACACGTAGATGCTTCCCGACCCCAGTGACTCAAACAAATTTGTCTGCATCACGCAACCATCTGCAATGTTTGCGATGAGCGGCCGGTCACGTTCATGGTCATAACCTCCCATCAAAAAAGCCGAGTCAAGGCCAGGATTTAAGTCAATGATCCCTGAAATTAAATCACCCGCTTCCTGTGGTGGCACTAGTCGCCCATCATTGCGCGATTTCCACACCTGCAACAGAATCTGAGCCTTCTCTGCCACATATTTTATTCCAGACACTAAGCCTGTGCCTGCGAGCACGATGCCGTCATCGCTGATGCAGTAAACCTTTTTCTCACGCGAGGACGCGCGATGGCTCCGATACGCAGTTGCCTGCAAATCAGAATAGACGAGCGCGCCCTTGTTATAAAGCAATGCCAAGAGCGACGTATGCGACTTCATAGTATCTTCCTGACGTCGAGTCGCGAACTGCTTGTCAGTAATCCGGCTTTTATACTCCTGGACGATTAATCTTGCCGACGATCCCATGCCCTCACACCCCACCGATCAGCCTTGCGGCACTGCCCGCCTGCGAACACCAGGCCGTCATAGCTGCACCTCAAGGCCGCTCATCTGCAGTTGGCGAGTCTCGCGCTCTGCGCGCTCATAAAAATCTTGCGCAAAACGAATCTGCTCCTGCACGCCAGGATTCGTAACTACCCGATTGATCGCTGACTGCAAAAGACTGTAGGTTACGACGTAACCATTCTTCTTAAGCATGTCCTTAACCATCTGGCGTTGATGGCTCGTCGCGCGGGATACGTCATACTGTCCCTGATCATCGACGAGCTCGCTGTTAACATCTGCAATATCCTCTTGTTTTGAGCGCACCAGCTTGGCCCAAAAGTGCTGCGTGATCAGGTCAACTGGGCGGCGGACGATCGCGCCTGTCGCTCCCTGCAGATGCCCTGCAAGTGAACGATACTTGTCGGGCGTAAGATCTTTGCCTTCCATGAGGCCTCTATTAACGAAATCCCGCAAGAGTTCTGAGCGGTCCTCCTGGCTCAGTTTGCCGACAACATACATCTGGAAGCGGCGCATGTTTGAGAGCACGACATTATCAAGTGAGTTAAGTGCGACGATCAAGTTCACGCCCTCAAACACGGATGTGCCATCCAGGATCGCGTTGAGCTCTGAAAGCACACGCTTGTTTGAGCCTTCGTTGTATCCGGGAGGCGGCGCGAGCACAGCTTCAGCCTCGTCGATGAACACATTCACGCGCTTCTTGTGCTGTTTTGAGAGCTCCTCTGCCTGGTTGAAGACCCGCAGCGGGTTCTTCTCAGTCTGGCCCAACCACATAGACTGCAGGTTACTGCCGCGCAGTTCAACGAAGATCGACGAGGAATCCGAACCGAGTGCACGCACAAGCTCAGTCTTTCCGCAGCCAGGCGGACCGAGCAAGAGGAAGTTCTCGCTGATTCTTCCAGTGGAGCTCATCAGCTTTGCGACAGCTTGATAACACTGCTGTGAATTGAGCATAGTGTAGGCTTTGCGCACTGCATCAAAATTCAAGCCGCGAATGCTTTCAGGGCCCACGCCGTGCGGAGGGTCGGCAGGCACCAGCGTGATCTGCTCGTGTTCACCTTCAGCACACCGGTAATAATTTGAAAGGGACGCGATGTTCTTTTCAAACATGCTGCGTTCCGCAATGATCTTCTTGACAGTTTCCTTTGCCGCATGAAACCGGCGCTTTTCTCCTGATACTTTCGAGAGCTTGTCAAGCTCAGCGATTACAAGTTCATATGCCTCGTTGTTTGCGTGTTCTGTGCGTTCTTCAACGCGACTCTTGCGGTGCTTGGAAGGCTTGTACTTAATCTTACCAAAGTCGATCTCTTCAAGCTTGCGCAACGTATCCTCGGGATTTCCGACTGCAGCTTCATCGCTTTCATGATACACTGACTCTTTAACATACCGCCAGTACTGCTGCTTGAACTCCACTGTGAGCGGCAGTAAATCTAACAATAATCCATGCATTCGCCTGACCTCACTAACTGCAAACTTTACAATTTTGTTCTCGTCGACGACCTTCGGGTATACGTTCTTGTCGACAAGCGCGCACAGCAGCCTTGCTGCATTATTGTGCACGTGCTCGCTTATCTCATCGGGCTCGAGCCCTGCCTTGATCTCTTCAACACCATCCATCCTGGCAAACAATGCAGAGGCAAGCGCGGTCAGCGAAGGCGTTTTCATTATCTTGTTCCCGTACGCGTGATAGTCCTGCATCGTCGAGAATTCTACTGATGCGAGCTGGTATACTGCGGATGCAAGATCTGAAGCTTTGTCAAAAAAGCTCTCCACGCGCTCCACGAAATTGAGATATCTCATCGCCTCTGCATGGATCGCCTCCAGCTCCGCAATCGCGTTCTGCTGGCGGTCCTTAAGCGGCTGCGCGCCATACTCTTCGTGCGCGCGAAATTGCTCATACTTACGCAAGACCTTGAGCGTCCGCTTATTCGCAAGGCCATCTTCAAAAAGATGGAATCCATCATCAGAGGCCGCTTCCGGATGCATCTCCAGATATTCTTCAGTGTATTTACCTTCTACCTCCCCGAAGTCAAGCCCCAATAATTCTTCATATGCGTGGTAGAGTCTGTCGGCAACTTTAAAGTAGAGACCGACGGGATTAGCGACCGTGGGTGCACTGCTTGCGTCATCGTCATTATCATCATCGTCATTCTCATTATCCTTTCCCAGAAGCCAGCTGAGCAATGGATTCTCGTCATTCTGCTCCTGATGCAAGGATATCAAATCGTGAGACTCGACGATTTCTTCAAAGAAATCATGGCGCTCCTGGAGGCGCTCCTCAAGATCCTGAAACTTTTCAGCTTGTATGCTAATCATGCCAAGGATCGGGCGCAAATCGTCATTTGAGAACTCCAGACCTGTGGATGAGCAGGCGCGCACTTCACGTTTTATGGCCTTGTGTGCAGCAGTGCTTGCTACTCCCCTGCAGTGTCCTTTCATCATGATCCACCAAATCAAAAACTGCTATCAAAAACCGCTGTCGTACATGCCAATTATGCACGCAAATGCCGCTGCACCAGCCGCAACCACAGAGAAATGACGCGCATTGACGGATTTGTCAACATGGCGCACTCATTGGTCCTGTATTGGTCCTGTATATGCGACAACTCAAACCGATATAGCGCTGGCACGCAAGATTATAGCTATCCGCGCGCAGCACGCACTCAATCGTGAAATTCCCGCAACAAGACGTCTGAATAGACTTCCTCGCGCTTTAAGTCGTCCACGATCTCGAATGACAACAAGTCAAAGATCGTGAACTGTTCTTGCAGGCTTTGCATAAACTCGTCCACCTCGGGTTTGCTCTTTGCAATGATTTCCACTAGAAAATTCGCAGGGCCATCAAGCGCGTATGCTGAATTGACCAGCTTGCTTTCAAGCAAACGCCCCTTGAGCTTTTCCTTCTCAGACTCATCAGCCTTGATCACGACGCTGCGGGACACTTCAAAACCTAATTTCTTGAAATCCAGAATTGTCACGTGCTTCTTGATTATGTGCTGCTCATATTGGCGCAACAGCCCGTGAATGGTCGTCACAGGCACAGAAGTTCTCTTCGATATAGTCGTCAAAGGCATGCGGGCGTTCTGACGCAGCTGAGATATGATAAGCAGGTCACGACGCTGCAGCCTTTTTTGCTGAACCCGCCTCTGCAGGCGCGAAATGGTCTTCTTCTCTTTTGCCATTGGTGGATCCTTCCGATGCGATAATCTTCGCAACTCTTTGATAAGCAACCACCACTTGGTTGCCAAACACTGGCCACGTAACGCCATTAGCGTCGACACGGCCTTTCTTTCTTCATCTTTCGTTAATCTATTGACAATATTATCAACATTTCGCCGCACCGCTCTCATAGATGCAACGATACGAAAGGCAACCACGCTCAGATGAAAAAATTAAGACAAAAATCGAAAAACTGTGGCATTTATTTTAGCAAACCGTCTGTAGCCACTGCCAGTAGCCACCGCCAGTCGTCCGCACAAATCTTACCCACGATGTTCCTCTTTTTTGCTATAAAAACTCTTAAAAATCCTCCCCTAAAGCCCTTATACCGTTCTTTGGGGCTAAAAAAATTATAAAATTTCTTATGAAATTGTTTCTCAAAAATCAAAATATTTATAGTTAAGCCACCATTATACGTATAATCTACTTGAGTCTAGCTAAATCGGGGGATCGCACATGCTTGACGTCAAAGATAAGAAAATTCTCTTTGAACTGGATTTTAATGCACGGCAGTCTAACACCAAGATTGCAAAGAAGGTCGGGCTCTCAAAAGAAGTCGTGAATTACCGCATCAAACGACTTGAAAAACTGGGAATTATTACGAATTATTATTCGGTCATCAACATCGCAAAGCTCGGATTCATGTTCTGCAGGCTCTTCATCAGGTTCCAGAACGTTGATCCAAAAAAAGAACAAGAGATCATCGAGTGGGCAAAAAAACATAAGAGCATCGGGTGGATCATCCGCACACAAGGCCCCTGGGACATCGTGTTTATCATCTGGGCTAAACACATTAACGAGTTCCGCGACGTCACTGAAGAGATCTGCTTTAAGTATAGCCAGTTCTTCCAAAGCAAGCAAGTGAGCATTGCGACAAGCATTTACCACTTCAAGCACAATTACCTTTTCGATACCAATGATTACTCATCGCTGATCCTCGGCGGGACGACTGAACTTGAAGACTATGACGATGTCGATACAAAAATCTTAGGAATGCTTTCTGAGGATGGACGCATGTCGACGATCGATATTGCACAGCAGCTCTCAGTCACGCCCAACACGATCAAGTACCGCATCCGCGAACTCATGAAGAAAGGAATCCTGCAAGGCGTGCGTGCAGGAATCGATATCCGCAAGATGGGATTTCAACGCTACAAAGTGCTGCTCGTCCTATCAAACATGAACAAAGACGGCTTCCGCCGGCTTGTTGAGTTTCTGCGCTGCGAACCAAATGTTATTTACATCACCGAAGCCGTCGGTCCAGCCGACATTGAGTTCGAGATAGACGTGCGGAACAATGAGCACCTCAACGAGTTCATGAACAAAGTCCGCTATGAATTCTCAGACACGCTCAAAGACTACACTGCCTGCATGACATACTCTGAAGAAGAGATCAACTACTTGCCGCTTGAGAAGCACCATGAAAAGGCAGGTGCAAAAAACCAGAATGAAGCGAAGTAATTATTAGAGAATGTCGTTTTCATAAACGCCTTCGCGCCGCGACCTGCTCCACGTATTCGATATGGTTGCCGTACTTCAGTTTCAGTGCCTCGACGACGGCGTTTTCCGTACCAGGGGAGACGCGTACGACGTAAGCGCGAGCAAGGATGTTCGCATCCCGCGTCTGCGAAGGGTCCAACGTCCAGCCAGGAAAAACCTTTTCGTGCGTAAGCTTTGCAAGCGCCTCTTCCACCACAGACTCTGGCGCTTCCGGCTTGAATGCCAGCGATATCTGTCCTTCAAGATTGGTCCGTTTCATGAGCAACGCAGATGATTGCAGCTATAACTATAAAAGACTTTCTTACGCAAGGCGTTATTGAAAACCTACTGACTAATCGTGCCGGCATCGCTTCGCTCTAAGTAACTACATAATAAAACGAAAGATACTTATACCTGTTGGTCATTTTCCTGACCAACTGGTCAGATAATTGACTAGGTGGTCAACATGGATATACATTTCAAAAACAACACCTACAAAATACTAGAACTCTTTATAGAATTTCCTACCAAAGACTTTTCAGTAAGAGGAATCGCCCGCCAGTTGAAGCTCAGCCATGCAACTGTCTTAAAATACATTGCCGATCTTGAAAAATTGAGCTTTATCAAAAAGAAAGAATCCACTCTTTACCCTACCTATTTTGCCAACACTGAAAGCCAAAAATACAAATTTTATAAGAGAAATTGGCTTGTCTTCAAAATTATAGAATCAAGAATAATTGATTATATCCAAAAAGAAGTTTTACCATCATCTATCGTGCTGTTTGGTAGCGGAGCAAAAGCCACCTTTACCGAGAAAAGCGACGTTGACATCTTCGTAGAAGCCAATGAAACAAAATTGGATCTTGTCAAATACGAGAAAAAATTAAATCGTAAAATTAACCTATTATTAGAGCAAAATATTAATACCCTCTCTAAAGAATTGCGAAACAACATCATTAATGGTGTTGTTTTGTACGGATACATCAAAATCAATAGAGGTTAACTATGCTTCTTCCTTGGTCTGCGATGACGGCCGATATAAAGAGCTACTTCGGCAATAAGGAGCAGCCCAAACAATGCAGCAATAATCAAGCCAGTACTTGTACTTTGAGCCGGCGGAGCCACCGGCGCTTGCGCTGATTGTTGTGGAGCGGCTTCTTCTTGTGGTTGTGCAACAGCAGATGGCGCAAGTCTACTCGTCAACTGTTCTAGTGTTGAAGCAGCAGCTCGCTGCTCCTTTGGTGCTTCTTTCTTCTTTGCTGGAGTCACTTCACGCATCGGAACAGGGCTCGCATGCAACGAAGT
>JACRKM010000112.1 GCA_016219765.1 Candidatus Woesearchaeota archaeon | reverse complement strand
TTTGTGAATCCGCATCAGCAGCTTAAAGAAATTACACCAGCAGAAGCCGCGGAAATCCAGCTTCCGCTAGGAAGAAATAAGCTGCTTGATTTAATCAAATATCGCGCAAAAATGAAGATGACGAAAAGATGACAGTATCCTTTTTGCCAATGTTTACTCCGAGCGCACAACAGCGTTTCTGTGTGCATTAGTGCAAAAACACACTTTCATAATCTTTAAATAGTTGAAGATTTACAGCGAGTGTAATTCTTTGGCGGCCGCGATCACAAAAACCACAGATTATGGCTATCACAAAGAAAAACTCTTGCGGTGCTTGCATGAATGTAAAGATCTACTGTCCAGATATGTCGTGCGATAGCTGCATCCAGACTATCTGCTCTGCACTCGAGAATACAGCCGGCATCGAGAGTTTTGTCATCCGCCATGACGCTGTAGACATCAGCTATGATCCAAGCAAAATCAATCCAGAAATGCTCATTACAAAAATCCAGGAAAAAGGTTATCGCGCCGGTCTTGCACCATTCGAACGAAAAACCTTCAAAGAGCGGTTGCGCGATGCTTTGACGAACAAGGAAAAGTATGACGTCGAGTACAGAATGTTCAGGTACAGCGCGCTCACGTTCTTCATCCTTCTCCTTCTAGAGATAGGAACATATCTTGCTCTCTTCGATACGCATCCGGCATTTCTCGAAATATACGGGTGGTGGATCTTCTACATAACCGTTGCAGTTGTAAGCATAGGATCTGCTATGTGGCACATGAAGTCATACCAGGCAACTGTCACAAGCATGGTCGGCATGATGCTCGGCATGACGTTTGGCATGCAGACAGGCATGATGATCGGCACAATCATCGGAGTAAGCAACGGCCTATTCGTCGGTGGAATGACAGGCATGATCGTGGCTGTTGGAGTTGGGTTCTACAATGGAAAGCGGTGCGGAATCATGGGCGTGCTTGAAGGAATGATGGCAGGAGTCATGGGCGGCGTAATGGGCAGCATGATCGGCACGATGTTCCGCGTCGACCACATCCTCTACTTCATGCCTGTATTCATGGCAATCAATATAGCTGTGATGTGGGGATTATCTTACATGCTATTTGAAGAAGTGGTGGAAAACAAACCAACGACAAAAAAAGTTCCTGTCAAATTCGCAAGATTCTTTTCATACTGTCTTATCGTTGTGTCCTTGCTCGCGGCGTTGATATTGTATGGCCCAAAAACAGGACTTGCAGCTCTCGCATAAAGAGATATTGCCATGGAAAATAAACTGTTAACAAAATTAATAATGCTATTCGTAGTTGTTGCCGCCATAGCGTTTGCGGGCTGCGCTTCAAAGTTACCACCTGCAGCGCAGACATCACAAGTGCAGACAACTTCTGAACAATCCGGTGGTTCAGCAATCGTTGTTGATGCGAAGCAGGTTAATGGAATCCAAGAAGCCAGCCTGAGCTGGGGAAAGCTCAATTATAATCCCGAAGTGATCAAAGTAAAAAAAGGCTTGCCTGTTCGAATCATTGCCGACACAGCGCGGCTCCAGGGCTGCTTTCGATCATTTCGAATTGCAGATCTTGAAATAACAAAATCATTCACAGAGACTGATAACACCGTTGAGTTTACACCGCAGAAATCCGGAACATTTGCTTTTGGCTGTAGCATGGGAATGGGCGCGGGCAGGCTCGTTGTTGAGTGAGGATATCAAGCGATGAAACGAATCTTTAAAATGCCTTACGTGCTTTGGCTTGTTGGAATATTTCTTGTATACATCATCCTAACAAGCATTCTTAGTCAATTCTATGTTACTATACAATATATTCCATACTATCTCCACACAATCAACTGGACTGAACTTGCCTTGTCGATCCTCTTCACGCTTACAATCGCAGCTCTCATCGCCGTCAATTCAGTATATAGCTACATCAAGTTCCAAGAACGGGCAAGCGTGAAGAAGGCGACTACACTCACTTGTGCAGCAGCCATCGGTGGTTTCTCAACGGGAGTGTGCGCTGCATGCGTGACAGGAGCATTTCCTCTTGTCCTCGGATTTTTTGGTGTCGCCTTTAGCTGGGGAATGCTTCCATTCAAGGGAATGGAAATCCAAGTGCTGATTATCGCGGTTCTTGGAACAAGCCTGTATCTTCTTCAAAAGAAATAATGCTACAAGGAGGGGTTGGTGCGAAATTCCATTGCTTCGCCGCCGTCACGCTCACCGCCACCGCCTTTTCGCGAGAGATGGACAATTACTCATTCACACCGACAAGTTGGACGCCCCCAGCGGCCATCGATCCGCTGGCACTCGATCTCAAGTCCGATTTCCGCTTCGCTTCAATCGGACGACGAACATTGAGTAGTATTGAGCGAAGCGAAATACTACGATGTGGGTTGATAAGGGAGGCACTCCCTTATGGGGAAGGCACATCGGGGGGAATGTCGGCGATTCTGATTTACTGTCGTCATCACGAGCTTGGCGTGGTGGTGCAGGCCTCTCTCTCGTCACAACCCTCAGTGGGCGCGCCGCAGGCGTGCCCACTCTTGAGATGATAAGAGCTATGCTCTTATCGAGCGACGCGTCGAGCGTTGCGGTGGCGGCGGCAAGATAAATAATAGTAATTATTTTCGCACCAACCCCCACAAGGTAAAAACGTTTATATATCCTTCATCCCATTACCACTATTGTTTACAAAAAAGAGGCCTCATGGCATACGAATTCAAGTTTCCTGATGTCGGCGAAGGGATTACTGAAGGGGAGCTTCACAAGTGGCTCATTGCAGAAGGCGACGACGTCAAGGAAAACCAGCCAATCGCAAAAGTAGAGACGGACAAAGCGGTTGTTGAAATCCCTTCTCCAAAGACCGGCAAGATTCTCAAACTCCACTTCAAAGAAGGAGAGACCATTCAGGTTGGGCGAGTCCTGGCAACGATCGGGGAGCGCGGCGAAGTTATCACTGCAACGCCAACACCCGCAAAAGCGGAAAAGAAAGCAACGCCCGCAGCCAAGACCGCAGCGATGAGTTCTGTAGAAGCTGCCGCAAAAGCCGGCAGCGTGGTTGGATTCTTAGAGGAAGCACCTGTAGAAGAGGCACCAAAAAGAATTGTCACGAAGACAGCAGCCGCCGTTGAAGTATCAGGAAAGGAATTTCTTGCAACACCAGCAGCACGCGCCGCTGCAAAAGAAGCAGGCATAGACCTTTCCACTATTACACCGACTGGACCGGGTGGCAGCGTCACTATTGATGACGTGCAAAAAGCAGCAGGCACGCGACCAAACACACAAGCGACACGGGCAGCGCAACACATACTTCAACCAGCGCCGGCAGCTTCTGCCATCAAAATCGTGAAAAAATACGACATGTATGGTTATTTGGAGCGCGTACCGATCAAGGGCGTACGCAAAGCGACCGCGAAGAAAATGGTCGAATCTGTCACGCACGCGGTGCATGTCACGCACATGGACGAAGCAGACGTAACGCGACTCGTGGAGATACGTGAGCATGAGAAAGAAGAACTTAAGAAGAAAGGCATCAAACTAACGTATCTTCCCTTTGTCGTCAAAGCACTCATCGCAGCGCTCAAAGAACATCCGTACCTCAATGCGACCATGGATGAAGAAAACCGGGAGATCATTCTGAAAAAATATTACAATATCGGCATCGCAGTCGACACTCCGGATGGATTGATCGTACCAGTTATCAAGATCGCTGATAAGAAAAGCATCGTAGATCTTGCGCAAGAGATAGAGAAGATTGCAAAGCAATCGGCCGACAGAACCATCAACATGGCGGACCTCAAGGGCGGAACCTTCACTATCACCAACGTAGGCGTGATCGGCGGGATATTTGCAACGCCAATCATCAATTATCCCGAAGTCGCAATTCTGCTGACTGGAAAAATCTATGAGAAGGCCATGCTCAAGAATGGAAGCATGCAGTTTAGAAAAGTCATGCCCTTGTCAGTAACGTTTGATCACCGCGTGCTTGATGGAGTAGAGGCTGCAAGATTCACGAATAAGCTAATATCGTATCTTGAAGACCCCGATCTATTCTTGTTTGAGAAATAGGAGGGATTTGAGAAGTAGAAAAGATGCTTCAGCGGACGTGAAGATTCCTTTGCCGAACCAATTGTTCAAGCTCAGAAATCTTGTAGTACATCGCCGATCCTGAGCCGCCAATGATATCGCAATGCCCACGACAAACAGCAGCAGCATCCGCACGTGCAACAAGGCCAGCATTCACAACGTACTGCTGTTTCTTGAGTTCTGCAAGCAATGTTTCGTCCTGCCCAATGCCGCGTGGTTCCGGCCCAAGATTCTCAACAATCGCCGATCGCACTTGATTCGCGAAAACCTGACGATTCAGCAAGCGAGAAAGGCCCGTTGCGAAGGAATCTATTAGTGATATGTATGGTTCCAGCGGGATGCCTCCAATAGTGACGTACCGCACCATCTCCGCGTTGTCGTCCTCGAGGCGTATGTAGCAGTGCACAAGAACATTGTCGTGCATCTTCTTTTGTGCGGCTCCACCAAATTTTTTGCCCGCACATACTAAGTCGTTGACGTTCTCGATCTCGCCTAAGACACCAAACGAAGCTTCAAGTGGAGCGAGCACATAATTTTTGAGAATATTACAATAGATGTCGCGCGTTCCACTGCAATTAACTGCCGATTCATTCGTGAAAAAACTAAGCACCAAGTACTTTGATCCAAGGAGCATCGCGCGACCACCCGATTGTCTACGCACAACATCTATACCGTCGCGTAACGCATCATCCAGGCGAAGATCGGCAATGCTTTGATTAACACCGAGAGAAATTCCGAGCGTGCGAAGCTGCGAGATCATAAGCGTCGATGAAATCGCTCCCGCACATAGCATCTCAAAGAGTGCATCTTCCATCGCGTGTAAGTCAACGATGCTTTGCGGCTGATAATCAATCAAGGACCAGTCCATGTTCTGTCGAATCACGTTCAAACTATTAAAAGATTTCGTGAGGCACGCGCGCGGCTTTTGCCGTCGGGAGAACATTCTTGCTCAAAACGATAAACCCCTGCGCGAAAAACAAAGAATTTATATACTAGATTATTCATTATTTTTGTTAACGACGACTGTCACATACGCTTGGAACATTGCCTTCGGGCTATCACGATGATCAAGCACGACAAATACGTCGAGGAATTGTGCTCGACGATTGAGTCTCGATATGATCTTCTTCAAACGCACGTCCCGCTCTTCTCTAAACGCCACAGGTGTGTCGCAGAGATCGACATCCTTGCGATGAAAGGAGACTTCTATGACATCTACGAGGTTAAATGCAGCCATCGAATCGCAAAGGCAAAGAAGCAGCTGCGCAAGATCAAAAAATTGCTTTCCACCACATCGCGCATCCGCCAAGTGTTCTTTTTCTGCGGGGAATCCAAAACATTAATACAAGTCAAGGCGTGAACAGCCAAAGACTCCATTGAAAGAGATCCTTTTCTCTTTGGCACTGCATCAAAATCCAATCAAGAATATTTTCTAAGCCACTCCTCGCCACATCTTCAATGAAGAATCATCGTTCATTGATATCAGAACATTCCAGCATAACGATTCAAGTATAATTCTAGACCCTGCCGTCCAGCCCATGTTGCACCGCGCCTTAGATTGTGTGTAAGCGTCCATAATGAGATTTTGCAAGGCGTGTGCTGCTGGATGTCCCCTACGACCACCACCATACCGTTCCCTATCAATACATCCTCTTTTGGTGTAGGCATACGGTCAAGCACACTGAATAATCTCGCCGGTGTTGATGGCAGCTTCGCCACTTCCCTATCAACATCGTATAAGATCAATTCCTTGCGGATCTTTTCTGCATCAACACGATCACCAAAGTCGATCATTAGGCATTCGAGATGCCCGTACTGCGTTGCAACACGCGTCGTCTGCGAGTAGATCGGGATCATCTTTGACGGACTGCCCTGCAGGATCTTTCTGTTTTCCATCTCGGCTTCGTCGCGGGATCGAATACGACCAAGAATCTTCATCGGTTCATGTGCAGATTTCCACTCCTCTGCATTATAGCCGTCCTTTGTCCAGTCATCACGGACATTACCAAGAACAGTAACAGCGTACTCTTGATCCGCGATTGCATCGCCCTTGCCTGATAATGCTTGTTGCGTGACCAACATGATAGTGTTGACCGCATGCCCGTTCTCTTCAAGTGCATGAATCAGGGGCGTGTAACCTGCCGTCGTGCAATTCGGGTTGCACACAATGCTCCCAGACGTTTTCTGTTTCTCAATTAATTCTATATGCTGATGATTCACTTCGGGAATCAGGAGTGGAACATCGGGCTCCCACCGGAAAGCTGAAGCGTTTGAAAAAACTCGTACACCGAGGCTGGCAAGTTTTGGCTCGATATCTCGTGCGATGTCAGCGTCTAGAGCAGAGATCGCGTAGTCTGCCTTCGATGCAATGAGTTCTGGACTAAGTTTATCGATCACCATGGACTCAAGGCTTTTAGGACACTCCATCGGTTTCCAGAATCGATAGGCTTGCGCAAGTTTCTTTTCCTTGCGGCAGATAACGCTGCCGAGTGTGCTACCCTCTGATTCGCTACTTGCAGTTACACACGCAATTTCAGCATACTGTTTTCCTTGTTCATCGAGCCATGCATGATGCAGGAGGGCTTCACGCCCGGCCATGCCGGTAGCGCCGAGGATCGCAAGACGGATAGGTTCAAGACAGGTATGTTGATCCATACGGCGAGGAGGCCAGCAGAACTATAAAAACATTTGGAAGCGATTTGTCAACGTTTTCAATTTTTGGTATTTGTATAGCCAAAACATTTTTCACCATTTCCCAAGGTCCGTGGTGGCACTCGTCAAAGAACCGCGCGTATCTCTAAAGACCGCTTCTTGAAAGAATACAGTTTAGCAGGACGGTGGGACACATCTT
Source organism: Candidatus Woesearchaeota archaeon (assembly GCA_016219765.1). Lineage (GTDB taxonomy): Archaea > Nanobdellota > Nanobdellia > Woesearchaeales > UBA11576 > JACQX01. The sequence goes on along the minus strand of JACRKM010000112.1, from coordinate 13,977 downwards.
GCGTCATCTCTTTGGTGTCCTTTAGCAGTCCGAGAGACAGCAGTTTTTTTCTGAAGTTCCTTTTATCAAACTGCCGATCAATAATGATCTCATACACATTCTGCAAGTTAGTGAGTGTGAACTTGTCTGGAAGAAGAGAATACACTATATTTGTGTACTCAAGCTTCCAGCGCAGTCTCTTCACAGCGTACGCAAGTATCTTATCGTGATCAAAAGCGAGCTGTGGCAACTTCTTGATCGCAAACCACCCAACAGCAGAAACATCTGTCGCGGCTTTGAGCGTTAGCTTTTCAGAACTGATGAGCGCAAAATAAGCGACAGTTATGACACGCGTACGGGGGTCACGAGCCGGTTCGCCGAAAGTGTACAACTGCTCAAGGTATACGTCGTGCACTCCAGTCTCTTCCATAAGCTCGCGCTTTGCCGCATCCTCGAGAGACTCGTTCATCCTGACAAAACCGCCGGGAAGCGCCCAGCAGTCCTTAAAAGGGAGAACATTGCGCTTCACAAGAAGAACTTGGAGATCGCTATCACGAACCGTGAATATGATAATGTCAACGGTGACTAATGGACGATCGGATTCGTGCACATCAGAAATATTTCTTCCCCTTCTTTTTGGTAGTGTCATTGTATTTGAAGCTGTCAAGTTTTTAATTCTTCTCACCTCTCCCCCCACCCCGCATGTGGCAGCGAGCGGTTTACAGTGAGCGCAACGATGAGATCTGCTTTGCGGCCCGCACAAGAGGTTCAAGACCTTGAAGCTTGCTCTCCCACCGCGCCGGAAAGACCATCCCGTGCCTTGCTCCTGCAAGCGCACCAAACATCGCGCCCGTCGTATCGCAATCACCGCCATAATTCACAGTTTCGATAAGTCCATTGATCGGGTCATCCCAATACTTCTGAAACATGAAGAGCGCAAACGGGTATGACTGGTACACGTTGCTTGAACTGCCGAGATGCTCGTGCGCAACCTGTGGATCGACATTGCGGTTGTACTTGATCCATTCCAGCCGACGCCGCAATCCGCCCTGCTTCCATGCAGTGAACCGGGTAGTCAAGGGATTTTCAAAGCGGCAACAGACATTCACAACGCTGTCGACGAATGTCGAGCAGGCCAATCCCTGCAAGGCAGCGTACACTGCATGAGCCTGCACCACTCCGCTTGCAACTGACCGTGGATCACGGTGCGTGATCCTGCCGACGAGTTCTGCGAACCGAAGACCCTCATCATATTTTCCTGTCGCGTGCATGTACATGCCAAGGGGCGCCATCTTCATCGCAGGGCCGTTCCCTGGACCGCCAATGACGCCTGATTCCAGCGGCGAAACTCCTGTTTCAAGATTCTTGAACGCAAGCATCGTCGTGCCGCCAAATCCTCCTTTGACTGAACCGTCAGTTCTTCGTCGTGACGTGTATGTCTCAAGTTGTCGGACAGCAACGTCGTTAAGGTCAAGCCCACGCACGGTGGCAATCGATTCTGCCAGCGCAAGCGCAAGAATCGTGTCGTCCGTGTATTCACCTTTGCGAAAGTCCTCTGTCCAGTATCTAAGCTTTCCAAACTCGTCCTCAGTTACCTTGTTGCCTACAGAGTCACGAACAATCACAGGGTCGATCATGTCATCGATCCTGCCGACATACTTTAGGATCTGTTCCCGTTTCCAGCCTTCGACCGGCATGCCAAGAGCATCGCCCACAGCGCATCCGATAAGGGTTGCAAGATAATGCTCATCAGTGCGGCCAGTCGCTTCGTTGTGCCCCATGTTCTAACCTCAGCAATGCCGTGCGTGTTCTATTGTGATTAACTTATCATTATTCCGGAACTATATTCCGTGCATGTCTTATTCGGTGCATCTCCCATTACTTACTATATGTATGTCCCCGTTCTGCGGCCAAATCGTCCTGACGCCCGTAATCAGTACCTGCGTGCGTCGCGATCGTCTCGAGGCCAAACTCGTGTCGAAAATGTTCTACAAGATTGCGAGACTCGAGGTATCTAGCAACAGGAGGCGGTACAAGTGCCTGCCAGTCTCTGCCCGTCGCCATCGCCATCCTGACAGTAGTTGCCCGCAGAAAAAATTGCGTCTCTTTGGGAATGAGTGATGCTGGATGCACGATCGCGTATGTGTCCTTGAGCAGTTCTGCAACGTAGCGGTTGCCTGTCACGAAGTGATCACGCGCGCCGAAGTGCTTTGCTACACAGTCTTTCCACGCGTGGCCGTCACGGTATTCTAGAATGTGCGCAAAGTCCGGGACGTGAATGATTGTATAGTTGCTGAATCTTGGCGAGAGAACGCTACGGATCATGGCTTCGCTCTCCTCTGCAGTGAAGGGGTTGCGCAAGTTATACTTGTTTGAGCTGCCGATTCCAATGAGAACGCTATCCGCACTTGCGCACACATTCTCCAGCAGCAATGCACTGCCGTTGTGCAACGGCTTGAACCGCCCGATCACGCCAGTTATCCCAAGATTCATCGCATAAACCCCCGGTGCCGAAGATACTTCTCGATGATGCGATCGTCGTCAAAGACGAGTATTCCTGTTCCCAACAGCCCTTTCAGTTCGTCGATCGAATAGAGGCGGGTTTCCTTTGCGTCGTCCCCTGCCTTGAGGACTCCTGATCCTATTGCGATGTAAATGCTGCTGATCATGTGCCCGCGCGGATCGCGGGCAGGGTCAGAATGCACGCAGAACGGTCGTTCTGGATCCTCGATAACGACCTCAAGGCCGGTCTCCTCCCTGGCTTCCTTTCGCGCGTTCTCTTCAAGCGTCAGGCCGTATTCAGCAAAGCCTCCGGGGATCGCAAGCCCGAGAGGAGGATTTCGTCGTTGGATCAGCACAATCCCCTCTCGTCCATTCTGCGCATACTCGATGATGATGTCTGTCGTCGGTATCGGACTGTGATATCCCTGACGATGATACTCTGGTTCTATTGTTTCTTTCATGATCCTGCCTCTATGGGCCTATACCGGTTCATCTTGAGGATGCGTACCTTGAGCTCTTCGTGCTTTGCAGTCGCCCTGTAGGGCAGGATGCTCTCACGGATGTCATAACCGTATGCAGATTTGCTCGTCAGGATGATTGGCGGTGCCTGCACGCGTTTGAACACATTGCGGGCGATCGACTCAATGAACCATTCAAGGTCTCTGACAAACTCTTTCGGATCATGGATGTTCCAGCGCTGGAGCAGCGCAGTGCTGACGCCGAGATGCTCCTCAAGCGTACCCTCTAGATACCAACGCATGACATCTTCAGGAGGCTTCTTGTTGAAGTCCGTCATTGCCTCGATGAGCGCACAATGGTATCCAAACCTCATCGGATCGACCTGCGCGTCCTTGAGTTCAGCGCTCGGCTCTATCTGGTCTGTTCTGAACCTGAACAGGTCGTCGGGAATAACTGCACGTGAAATGACTTCGTCATGAAAGACTTCCTTGTTGAGGTACCGTGCAAGCTCGAACACTTCCGCTTTCGTTAAATCACCTATGGGAGCGATCGCGCCGCCGACATCGCCATAGAGCGTCGCGTAACCAAGAGCAACCTCAAGCTTGTTGCCGTTATTCGTGAAGAGCGCACGGAGTTGAGCTGCAAGATTCGAAAGAACCACCGTTCCCCTAATCTTGGCCTGGATGTTTTCCTTATGGAGGACGCTTAACCGTGTGCGACTGCCACTGATCTCAACTGCCTCGAGCATGGCTTCGTTCTCTTCGACCATGTCGCCGATGGGGATCGTGACGCAGGGAATACCTAGTTTTTGCGCAACGTGTGCAGCAGACTGCTTTGTCTTTTCTGAATTATAATGTGTCGGCATGTTGACACCAATCACGTGATCTGCGCCAACCGCTTTCACAAGCAGTGCAGCAACGACCGAGCTATCGATCCCTCCACTAAGACCGATCACATACTTGGGATGTTCGCGATACCCGTTCATATCCTTTACATGCTGGATGCCTCGGATGAGCGTGTCGTACTTCTGAGCGATCTTTGATTTCTCGACGCGCGTCTGTCCCGCTTTGCCCAGAACTTGTTCATCCACCATCATAAGCTCCTGCTCGTAGGGTGCATGGCTGAACATCACCGGCGCTTCATTCTTATTGTACACAGTTGAACCACCATCGAACGTAATTATATTCTTGCCATTGTTCTGGACGCCAACACAATTTACATAGAGAAACGGAACGAACGCAGCTCCTGATTCTCTCTTGAGGAAATCCACGCGGCGATCACGCGCGCCATTCTTGCCAAACGTCCACGGCGATGCGGACAGGTTGATGATCATCTTCGCGCCGTTGTCGATCAGCACCTTTGTCGGATTTTCCGCCAGCCCCTCTTTGCGGTAGTCCTCACACCAGAGATCCTCGCATAGCTCAAAGCCGACAGGTATCTGTTTTCCGCCGACATCGATGAGAAAGGGTTGCGTGACGCTTTCGAGGGCAACGCCTGCATCCTTTGCGACGTCTTCAAGCGAAAAGAAGTACCGCTCGTCGTCGAACACGCGGTAGTTCGGAAGCAGCGTCTTGGGCTGGATGCCTTCGGGAAGCAAATGTGTTTTTCGCATCCTTCGTGCAGGCTTACCGTTCTGGACGACATACACCGCATTGTACTTTCTGGTCCTGCCATCCTTGTTCGGGTGATGATTTCCATCGCCGACGCGGACTGCGAGGTTCTTATCGAGGAAGATATTGCCGTACACTAGAGCGATCCCACTACTTGCTGCAAGGATCGCATCGTTGAATCTCGTCAGGTCCTCACAGAACGAATCTTCAAGCCACCTGTCACCGACCAGATAGCCGCCAACGCACATCTCAGGAAACGCTATGAGGTCTGCATGCTGAGTCTTGGCTTCACCGATCATCGCAAGCATCGCCTCAATGTTTCTCTTCGGCATCCCTGCCACGACTTCCATCTGTGCAAGCGCGATCTTCATGAGTTCCCTTCAGGGTGCTATTGGACTTGATTATCGATTGGATCCTGCGATGACTTAGCCGTACCACTGTCTTCGATGGATGACAAAGCCAGCAAGTAGAGTGAGGACATCGGCTGTGCTGAGAAGGCGGACGTCGTGGTCCCTCCAGTTCCGCAGCACCTGATCGAGTGGCAGGCCTGGCAGCTCCTTGATGGCATCCGTCGGGACCAACACAGGAATGCTGCGCCTGCGCAAGCCCAGCACAGCGTCGTTGACGCACACGTTCGTCGCGACGCCGTAGGCGACGACAAACGAGGGGTCGAGGGTAGCCAAGACGCCCTCTGCGTGCGGCGAGCCTGCGAAGATGTCGAACTTATCCTTGTACAGGACGATGTTTCTCGTCGAGGCAACGCGCGCAGGATCAAAAGCGGCATCACGCCAGTCGATGACATGCGGGCAGTCCAGCCTTGTCGCCGGAACGAATTCGGCTCCCTTCGTGTACATCATACAATGGGGCGGAAAGGTCGTCCTAAAGTCAGGCTTATCAGAGAGCTCTTGGCTTTCAGCATGGTGCCAGTCTGCCGTGTTGACCACCGGAATGCCCTTGCGTTCCGCAAGCTTTGTCAGGCGTTCAAGATTTCTCTCGATCTCTTTCGCCCCAGGAATGGCGAGAGCGCCTTTGTGTTCCTCATCATTCCGCATGAAATCGTACTGTGTGTCCACATTCCAAAAGATCGGTGTCATTATCTTCCCTCCGTCAATCAGCTGTTTAACAATGCTTCACGCTCACGCGTCCTTTCTGCGATAATTCTCTGCGTCATTGAGCTGTACTCGATGCGATTGTATTGGTTCCATGTCCTCTCTACACGTTCGCGTTGAGCATCAAGATCTTCACCGTACACAATCCGTCCATTCTCGACGACCTTCACCATCAACGGCTCGCCATCGATTTCTTCCTCTGCCTGCGCAACAATCATCGTATTTCCCTTTCCATAGATGCGGATGCTGCCTGGGATCGATTCTTTGCCTGGCGAGTCTGAAAACTTGAGTGAGCGCTCAAGCCCGCCCGGATGCATCGTCGCGCCCCTCTTGTAGACAAGGGATGCTGCGTCGCGTAAGCAGCCTTGCTGGAAGTATCCGCCCGCGCCGACGATGATGTCGTCAGGGTCGAAGCCCGCTTCCGCGTATAGCCGCTTGGTATCCTTTGCTTTTTGCGGGGTGTACCCGTCTTCGACAACCATCTTCGTCATCGGGATGCCTGCGGCGAGTGTCATCCTCTTCCATGCGATGCACTGCGCGGGGACATCTCCAGAATCGAAGCGCGGCATGATGACCTTATTGATTCCCTGATATTCCTTGACAAGCTTGAGTATCGCAGGAAGTCCACTCGTCATGGTGTTAATCACGTCAGGCAGAAGTGCGCTTCGACTGTTTGCCTGCACGAAATCACGGAATGCCTGCTCTTGGGCCTCTTCGAGCGAGATTCCCTGGCGCTGGTATGCCATGATGAACTCGTGGCCGACAGTGCCGATGTCCTTGAAGTACTGAGGGAAAAGAATGACTGCCTGATCATCGGAAGTGAGACGGAATCCTCCTCCAACATACAGCGCAAGCATGAGCGTGACGTGATTATTCTCATTCTGGTCCGAGCGGTAACCGAATTCTGCAAACTGCGACCCCGCTGCTTCCTTGAAGAGTCTTGCCTTCGTCGCCTGAATGATCGGTGCAAAGATGTTCTCCAGATGGGGCTCAAGATGCGTGACGAGCGCACCCCGCCCTTCAACACTCATCATCGGAACGTACTTGCCATCCTTTGCAAGGAAGATCTGGCCGCCAGGAAGTGCATAGATGTCTACCGGAATGAACCCGTTGTTGTCAAGCACAGCTTGCCAAGCTGATTGTGGAAACCTGTTCACACTTGCATGCTTTGTGAAGAACTCTTGTGCGCGTGCAACTTCTTCCTTCGTGACCGGCTCTGCAAACCACGGATAGAGCATCTTCTCAAGGCCGGCCATGATGTAACGTCCATGCGCGCCCTCTTCGTTAAGCCCGATCCTTGCAGCAAGCGTGTAGACCGAGAAATTATCTGCAAAGAGATCGCTCGATCCAGACATCGTGCGCTTGTACGTGTCGGTCGCTGCGGCGCGATTGACCGGCGCAAGGCGATGCCAGAGTTCCTTCTGATCATCAGTAATCACTAAAGGCAGGTTTTTCATGGGTTTTCACGTTGAACGTTGTCTGTCGTTGCTGCGCATTGCACATCCACACCGACTTAGTGTGTCATATACACTAACCAATATATAAATGTTTTGACGCTACAAAAACCACAATCAGAAAAAGCAAGAAAATGCGCGGAAGGGCTGCGCAAGACATAAAAAAGAACCCTCCTTACAAGACGCATATTCTGCTGACAGCAGAGATGACCTATGAAGATACGCAATACAGTCAACGGTTGCGAGAACGTAGACCTTGTTGAGTTCCAGAACCCGTCAGCATTCTCAAAAGCTCTTCGAGAGATCCTTCGCAGGATAATAATCCCCTTGTCGGATGAAGAGAACAGGGAAGCATACAACCAACAGTGGGACGTCGCAAGCAGAAATATTGAACTCACCGTCGAAGGGCTCGCAAAACTTCTTGCCAGACACCCCATCTTCGGTGCGTACGCCGTCGGCGGTGTGGTCAACTGGTTGCATGACTATTTTTCTGCGCAGCAGGAAAGCGTCTTGAAGCAACGACACCTCGTCTACACTGAATACGACAAGAAAATCCCATTCAGGCCTGAAGAAGACATCATGTACGTTTACATGATCGCCCAGATAGCGTCCATCATCAACAAGACCTGCAGCAGGTTATCAAGACAAGAATTCAAGCATCTTGTAGAGACATTCCAGGAGGCTAACGATATAGCTGTCGACGTCTTCAAACAGTACCCAACCACGATGCCGCGCTTCACAGACCACAAGAGGCTGAGCCTTAAGGTCGTTCAGAAACTGGACAAGCCTATCAACTGCTGCCCAAGCCTGCACATTGGATACTCGATGCTGCTCGATAACGTCGCAAGAATCATGATACTGCCGCAGAACCCTGGTGTGTTTGAGGCGCTCAGGTACTCTACGCTGCGCATGTTCAACTCAGTCCTCTACACCGGCCAGCACTCAATCATAGACGTCGCATTCGGAATGGTGCTCGCGAGGAAAGTCTTCGAATCTGCGTACAACACTAACTATCATGACCTCACAGACGCATTCGGTGCGATGCACCAGCAACAGCCTTCGATAGATTATAAAGAGATACAAAGGATCTATGAATATGGTGCAGCAGCTTCAGGAAGCCTTACAGATATCGTCGGAGAGTATCTCGCTGCAAATGGTTACGCAAAAGTTAACCCTGACGAAGATATCAACGGCTGCTACTTCGACACGCAGCGTAAGGAGATCGTCAAGATCGTTGCTCAGGAAGCAGATTTATGACTGAGCCCAGCACACAAGCGTTATTGAAAACCTCTGAAGTGCCGGCACGACCAGTCGGTAGGTTTTCAATAACGCCAGCACACAAAAATATTTAAAATCTGAGGTTTCAACGAATTGGTGGTGTTATTATGAGCAGATTGGTTCTCGCGGTTGTATTTTTGCTATCACTGATGCTGGTTGCTTGTCAATCGCCAAATACCGGAACACAGGAACCAGCACAGATAGTTAAGGTGTATTTTGAGGCGTGGAACGCAAAGCAATATGAAAAAATGTATACATTGGTTTCTGACGGTTTCAAATCTCTTGAGCCAACAGCCGCGACGCTTGAGAAATTCAGTTCATATGCAGCATCACAAGGCATCAGTGGTGTGCGAATCATTTCTGCGGATCAAACATACAACGATGGCAAAACGGCAACTGTCGATTACACTGTCGAGTTTACAATTAATGAGAAAAAAGCCCCATTCAAGGGAGCTTACACGCTCAAGTATAAGCCAAATGATTCAACGCCCGGCTGGAAATTGGTCCATCCATACGGCAAGAATATCGACGTGAGTTAGACGGACAAGACACGAATCATACAAGCATCTGCTTTTCTTTTACTGTATTCAGCACCAGCATTGTCTCAGTGCGTTCAACAAAGTCATGTGCCTGGAGTTTTTTGAGAAATTGATCCATCTGAGCGCGCGTCTTGAATTTCGCCAGGATCAGCGCGTCGAACGGCCCGGTGTGGTCGTAAACTGCAACGACGTTTGGGTGGGTTGCGACCTTCTTCTCGATCTCGATGAGTTTTCCTTTGGAGATCCGTACTTCGATGAGAACTGTTACATCATAACCGAGCTTTTCATAGTCGATTGCTGTAGTGAATTGTCTAATGACCTGTACGTCCTCAAGCCTGTTTACCCGATGCATGACTGTCGCAACCGATACCTTGAGTTTTTTTGCGATCTGGCGATAGGAAAGCCTGCTGTTTTCTATAAGGGTGTTCAGGATGTTCTTGTCGAGTGTGTCGGTTTCCATTTGTTCAAATCAGCCCTCTTTTTTGTAAATAAATTGAACAGATTTTTAAATTTTCTGGTTAGATAAAACAGATGTTCAGCTTTTCTTCAATTAGTTATATAATCGTTACGTTATACAATTGTTATTATTGTTAATATAGAGGGTATTAAAGTGAGGTGAAGCTCATGGGAGATGGCACGGCTGCAATGAAGGAAAAAACGCTCGAGGGCATCTTTGAGCAGTTGGACAAGAACGGCGTGAAACGCATAATGGTTTCTTTTTCTGATATGGATGGCCGAATCTATCATCCGGTGCTTTTGTACAATGGAAGCGCTGAAGATAAGAATCGCATTGCTGAAGAACTGCAGTATGGAGGCCAGCGTGATGGTGTCGCGAATGGCTGGCTGCCTACGGACGGCTCTTCATTCCCTGGCTTTGATCTTGATACCTGCCAAAGCGACATGGTCATTGCTGCGGATTTGGACACGTTCAGGATATGGAAGCGCAAGGAACCAGCGCCAGATGGAAAAGTACAGGAGGAGACTGTTGCGCACCTGTGGGGCGACATAAAGAATCCGGATGGTTCTGAGTATGCGTGCTGCCCAAGGACTATCCTCAAGCGGGCGGTTGCGTTGGCAAAAGAGCATGGTGTCGTCTTTACCGCGGGGAGCGAACAGGAATTCTTCGTAAGCAAAGTACCCCGAAGGCTGGTTCATATCGATGATGCAATCTATTATCAGGAGGTTCCAATATGGCTTTCTGACGCTGCGCTTGACATGAGAGCCAGAGGCATCGAAACCGATTACATCCATCATGAGGTTGCTGCAAGCCAGTTCGAGATTCGTGTTAAGTACAAGGATGCGCTCAGCAAGGCTGATGACGTATTATTGTATAAGATTGCGCTGCAGGAAGCCGCTCGTCTGCAGGGGCTTTCTATAACATTCATGCCGAAGCCGCAGGACGGGATCAATGGTTCGGGCATGCACGTCCATTGGGGCATGTTTAGCGAGGACGGGAAGAATCTAATGCATGATCCTGAGTCAAAGACTGGCTTCTCAAGAGAAGGCGAGGGGGTAGTCGCGGCGCTGATGCATTATGCGAACGAATCTGCAATCGTGCACAACCCGACGATCAACTCGTACCGCAGGCTCAAGCCGGGCTATGAAGCTCCGACGGTCGTCTGCTGGGGGTCAAAAAATAGGACTGCGATGTTTCGGCAGCCGGCAGAGAGGACGCGCATCGAGAACCGCGTGCTCGACGGCGTTGGAAGTCCCCACCTCAAGTTTGCGCTGCTGATCCATGCAGCGCTATACGGTTCTGTGATCCATGCGGCGCAATACGGTGCTGAGTGCGAACTCGACGCGCCTGTAAAAGAGAACGTGTTCCACTCCGATGTCGTTAATCGCCGCGGGCTTGACGCTGTCCCGCAGAATTTCGGCGCCGCGATCAAGGCTGCCAAGAACAGCAATTTCCTGAAAGAGGCATTCGGCGAACGCGCATACAACCGCTTCATGGACTTGCGCGAGCAGGAGTGGAGTGAGTACAAGAAAGATACCCGTTTTCAGAGCGAAGCTATCAAACTTGCATGGGAGTGCAAGCGGTACTGGGATCGATAATGAAACTCATTCACGAGAGTATAATCTATTTAATTTTCGTATTTGTTTAGCTGACGATTTCACAGCGTCTCAGTGCAATGCGGCGCCGACCGGACACTTTTTATCCCCATAATCGCAGAACACGCAACAGCTCTTCTTCGCAGAGATCATCTTCTTGCAGCCACCGCAGCGGTAGAAGGAAATACAACGGTCGTTTGGGATCGGCATGGACTGCTTATAGTGACAATGCGGGCACGTAAGCTGCCCCAACAGCACCTCTCTGTTTTGACGTTTCATGCAGTCTACAACGACCATTAAAACAGCACTATTTAAAATACTTTCTATCGTGGGCTGTATTATATTGTTGTATTATATTCAACTACACGTAATGTTATATACAAAAAAATAATAATATATGTGCTGAATATCTGTGTTGATTCTCCGCACAGTTACTTCACACTTACAAGACAGGTTTCAATAACATGGAAAACTTAATCGTCTGTAAATTCGGTGGAAGCTCGATCATAAGCAAGGCGGATGTAGAGCGAATTAGAAAAATTTCTGATGACGATTCAGCAAGAAAAATACTCGTCGTTTCCGCGCCCGGAAAACGAAATAACAATGATAAAAAGGTAACCGATCTGCTTATAGCGCTTGCTGAAGATACACGAGCGTGCATTGATGATCTTGAAACACGCACGAGAGCAAACGAAATTATTACACGATATCAAGCACTAACTTCCAAGACGTTGGCATATATCGAAGAAGAACTTCAGCAGCGCATAAAACTAGGCTTGCCAAGCGACGCTTATCTTGATTCCGTGAAAGCATTTGGTGAAGAAGCATGTGCAAAAGTATTGGCAGAAGCGCTTAACGCCGAATATGTAGATCCGCAAGAACTATTCTTAGTAACGCCGGATTTCAGCGGCGCGGCAATACTGCCGCCGTCTGAGAAAATGATTCAGAGACGACTTAAAGGCATTGAGAAACTGTGCGTAGTGCCCGGATTCTACGGATACACGGAAAACGGCACTATCGCAACGTTCAGCCGCGGAGGGTCTGACCTCACTGGCGCTTATATCGCGGCAGCACTCGATGCTCGCATGTACGAGAACTTCAGTGACATCCCAGGCATTCTAGCGGCGGATCCCCGCATCGTTCGAAACCCGAAAAAGATCGAGAAATTAACGTTCAAAGAAATGCGTGACCTTGCATACCTGGGTTCAAAACTGCACCCGGAAGCAATCTCGCCGTGCGCAAAAAAAGGCATACCTATTCACATCCGGGAAACCGCAGGCTATCCTGCGCGAGGAACATATGTAGTCCAAGAAAGGATGAGCGACCCAAATCAGCCTATCGTCGGTGTAGCATACCAGGGAGGGTTCTGTTCATTTGACATCCTTAAGTTCGGTGTGAATGAAGAAGTGGGAGTCCTACGCAGGATTCTGCAGGTTTTCGAAGACAAAAATATCTCCGTCGAATATGTGCCAAGCGCCATCGATGACATATCGGTAATAGTGCGGGATGACGAACTGAAAAAACACGACATCGGAATGATCGTGGGTCGTATACAATCGGCACTCGGGTGCGGAACAGATGTGAATTTCAAGGAACATCTCGGCTGTCTTGCAGTTGCAGGCAAGGCGCTGCGCGGTCACAGGGGAATTTCTGCAAGCATACAGTCGACATTAGCTGATGCTGGCGTCAACATAATATTCATATCTCAAGGATCGGAAGAGCGATGCATTATCTACGGCATCAACGGCTCCGATCATAAGAAGGCAGTCAATGCCATTTATGACAAGTATCTCAGATAGACGGAATGGGAACGCACGATGCATCATTAAAACAATCTCCAGAACTTATCAATTTCGGTTGAGGACGCAGCTCAAGAAAATGCTCGGCCAGGGTGCTTCTAACTATTCTACGCGACCTTGCGCTACTCTATCTTGCAAGACTCAAACCATTCCTTCTTGAACAGCTTCTCCTGCATTTTGTTGATGCGCTCCTTGCTGCCTTCGATTACATGCGTGACAACCACTTTATTATTTTTCACGTCCACCTCGTGGCTGAATAATTTGTGCCGATGGATCCCGCTCGCTTCAAACAGATCCCTGATCTCTCTGCGTGGGATAACCTTGTTGGTGCTGATGATGATCTTGCGCTGGTAAGAGCCGATACCACTGCGCTCAAGATAACGATCGAAAAGAATGACAAACCAGATCAAGCTGTAGAGCATCATCCCGATGACGTACTCGCCGATTCCGATAAGAAGACCGAAAATTGCAAAGACCCAGATGCTTGCCGCAGTCGTGAACCCAAAAATCTTGTCCGTAGTCTTGAGAAGCGCACCGGCACCAAGAAAGCCGATGCCAGATACAATGGCGCTTAGCAGCGGAAGAGGGTTTTCTGGCGCCAGGGTAAGCGCGGTGATAGCAAGGCCGCAAGACCCTACGGTAACGAACGTGAAGGTACCAAAACCGATCGGTTTATGCGAACGCTGGCGCTCCAGACCAAACACTAATGAAAGCAAGAACGCCACAAGAAATCTTTGTATAACAATTATCTCTTCCATAACATCGCTTATGCTACAGGAAGTTAATAAACTTGCTTTCTGGAACCTTGCAGCTTAACCATCACCTTCTAGACAGGGGGGGTGGTGCGAAAATAATTGCTATTACTTATCTTGCCGCCGCCACCGCGATGCTCGACGCGATCGCTCGATAAGAGCATAGCTCTTATCATCTCAAGAGCGGTCACGCCTACGGCGCGCCCACTGAGGGTTGTGACGAGAGAGAGGCCTGCACCACCACGCCAAGCTCGTGATGACGACAGTAAATCAGAATCGCCGACATTCCCCCCGATGTGCCTACCCCATAAGGGAGTGCCTCCCTTATCAACCCACACTAAGATAGACTTCCTGCGGAAGTCTAACGACTAAATGTTTGAGCGTTAGACTCCGAGCGAAGCAAGTGAGTCTAATCCGAAGGAGGTGAGTGAGGGCGACAGCCAT